>JAEYSE010000006.1 GCA_023435025.1 Bacillota bacterium | reverse complement strand
ATGCCAAGGGTTTTCTCAAGTTCATCAATGAGGTCGAACGGGTTCTTGCATACGCGGTCCAACTTGTTTACAAAAGTAAAAATAGGTATGCCCCGTTTGCGGCACACATGGAACAGTTTCTTCGTCTGTGCTTCCACACCTTTTGCACCATCAAGAAGCATGACAGCGCTATCTGCGGCAACCAGCGTACGATAGGTGTCCTCGCTGAAGTCTTGATGCCCAGGCGTATCAAGGATGTTAATGTGATAACCGTTGTAATCAAAGTTCAGTACGCTAGAAGTTACTGAAATACCTCGCTGTTTTTCAATTTCCATCCAATCGGATACGGCATACGTACGGGTTTTACGGCTTTTTACGCTGCCAGCCTGTCTTATAGCGCCGCCGTACAGCAGAAGTTTCTCTGTAAGAGTTGTTTTACCTGCATCCGGGTGGGATATAATGGCGAACGTACGTCTTCTGTTAATCTCATCATGTAACCTGGTTTGTTCCATTGCTTCAGTAACTTTCCTTTATAAAATCAATTTGAGGTATCGTTCAAACCTCACAGTACCGTCGCAATAGCGGCAGCAGCAAGAATTATATCATGCCGGAAGCGATGTTGTCTTGCTCGGCTTTCTGCTCTAGTATACATGATGCCGTCGCTACATACTTCGCCGCTTCAAATCAATTACTAAGTGGAGGACTCTAAAGCGAAAGTACTCACGCAAGAAGCACATAGGTACCTCTCCATGAATTTCGCATTGTGTTTAACCGAAGAACACGATAAACTGGAATATTATCGGAGTATACTCACCCTTTGGGGCAGGGCATTGATGTACAAATCGGAGATAATGACTAAGCGAATTATGCGAAACTCCTCATAGGTCACGTTCTTGCAACAATGGGAATTTGTTTGCGCAATAAAGACTTGCCACCCGGTTTATACCAATTCTGCAGGCTTTTTTCACGATTAATAACTTGAATGATTCCGGAAAGAATAAAAAATAAAGGCGGTGTTTAATTATGGATGAATACATTAAGAATTACCCCCAGATTGCGGAAAATTTAGACTATATGATAGAAACGCATCCTGAGATCTATGAAGCTTATCAGAATTACGGCAGATTGGTCCATGAAAAGGGGGGGCCTTTAGAGGAAAAGACCAGATGGCTCATCAAAGTTGCATTATCGACGGATTGTAAAAACGAATTTTCCCTTAGAACGCATATCTTAAAAGCGTTGAAGAGTGGTTGTACGAAAGAGGAGATAGAGCATGCAATTTTGCTGGTCGGACCAACCTGCGGCTTTCCTACAATGATGCGCGGATTATTGGTGTTGCGAGAGGTACTGGAACAGTGATCGCAAGCCCGGCATTTTCATTAAAAATTTTTTCACTAAGACGGGGACAGATATAGCCGTGCTGCCATATTGGGCTAAGCATATAATATATAAACAGCAAAAGCAAATCACGAAAAAGGGTTGACGCAATACATGCGCCAACCCTTTTTGCTCTCATAAAACCTTTGCCATAGTTTCTGCTAGCTATTACTTCTGTTTTACCGCCCTTCACGGGGGCCAATTCCATACATGGCGGAGGGGGTATTGCAATGCCCGCGCCGTTGAGGTGCGTAATGCAACGACCTGCGTAAGAGTATAGTATTAGTATGCTGCATATACTTTACAAACTTTCCATGAGAGGGCCGTGCAGCCGTGAGATATGAGAACCAATCTGAAATCGATCAGAAACCTGCGCTTGCTGCACAGGGGACAACGCGCGTGTTTACTCACGAAGAGCTTTCGCTCTATAACGGTACAAACGGTAACCTGGCCTACGTTGCCGTAAACGGCGCCGTATATGACGTCACCGACGATCCCCTTTGGTATACATTAATGCATTTCGGCTTGTCCCCTGGACAGGACCTTTCCCTAGAATTCAATACCTGTCATTCAAACAGGCTTTTTGTGCTGGATTCATTGATACCGGTGGGGATGCTTGAAAACGGGGAACAACCCATACGTACCCCCTGAAATACAGCGTTTAAGTGGACCAATTCTATGCATCCCCTCCCCTACTATTAGGAAAGTTCAATAGTTATCCAAACTTCGCATAATGTTTTAAACCGGGCGATTATCTAAACTTCGCATTATGTTTAGTACGACTCAATCATAACGCCCAAAGTATTAAGGGCGTATGCCTCAACGGCATACGCCCTTTCCTTTATTTGCCTATCTGAGTTCGCTTAATCCTTCTTGTATTGCCGCCAGGTACGAACCACTGTGCCCACAACCAGAGCTACCATGCCCATACACAATACCGCTATCGCTTCATACCGCATGCCACCATCACCTGTCTTGGGGATGCCAATCGCATCAATCGCGGTGACCGGCGCAAACAGCGCAAAGGGAGAAAGACTGGTCACCGTGAATGTGGCAATACCGTTTTTCACAACCGTGGTATAGGTCGTTAGCTTTCCGTTCTTTGCGTGCAGCAGCGTGACCGTCTGCCCGTTATATTGTTCGCCCACTTCAAAAGAAAGCGTCAGCGGGCCGCTGTAACTGCCTGAAACCGTGATGTCCGCGCAGAAGAGAAGCGTATCTGTCAGGCTGTCCATGCGCGCGCTCATGGCTGCAAGTGCCGGATCAGTCGTGTCTCGCGCGGGCGTAAAGCTGTTGACGCGCAGCGTTGCGCCTTTAGAGAGCGCGCCGGAAACGGCAAGGCCCGTAGGCGTATCTGTTAGTGTGCGGGTCCTGTGTGTAGGTTCAGAGGAAGGCGGTGTGGATGGCGCCGCCGCTTTTACCGTTACGGAAACGGAGACGTTCAGCGGGACGCCGTCCGGGTTTAATACGCTAACTGGCAGGGTCACGGTTCCGTTTACCGTGAACGTCTGTGCCGTGGTTAGAGAAGGATCATAGGAACAGGAGGCTACATCCCACGCCACGCTTGCGCTGACGCTGCCATCATCTGCCACAAGCGTTACGTTAGCGGGAAGCCCCAGGGCTGCAGCGGTTTTTGCCGCGCCGTTTGCTACGCCCGTAATCGCTGTGGGCGGAGTGATGCTTATAAGGGTCTTCGGTTCGGTCAACTCCGCCTCGTTGCTGCTGCCCGATGTAACCTCCACGGACTCATTGGCATACAGCTTGCCGCCCATGTTCAGGGAAATGGAATAGGTGGCCGCAGGCAGATAGAAATACACCTTGCCGCCTGCGTCTGTTTTGACGTCCTTTGTGCCATAGGCATAAGAGCTGCTGCCGGTCTTTATTGTGTGGCCAGTGTCGTCAAGCGCGGCATTGGCAACCGGGCTGCTCCCCTTTACCGTGAGGGTGGCCAGATAAAGCTGGGCGCTGTCCTTTTCACCCTTGGGCACGGAGGCTTGGTCCAATGACATATTATTTGCCCTTACCGAACCGCCGTTGATGATAAGCGTGCCGCTATCGCCGTAAACTCCGCCACCGATGCCCGCGCCGTCCTCACCGCCGGTGGCGATCACCGTACCGCCGCTGATGCTCACCGAGCCTCCAGAGCCGATATAGCTGCCGCCGATGCCCGCAGCGTAATCACCGCCTATGGCTTCTACCGTGCCGCCGGTAATCTCTATTATACCGCCAGAACCAAAATGGCCGCCGCCGATGCCCGCGCCATCCTCACCGCCGTTGGCGATCACCGTACCGCCGGTGATGCTCACCGAACCTCCAGTGCCGCTATCGCCGCCGCCGATGCCCGCGCTGTTATAGCCGCCGTTTGCGATCACCGTACCGCTTTCGATCACAAGAGCACCATCGGTAGTGTTGATCGCCGCACCTTTATCGTATGTAACGTTATAGTCCGCTTCGTTTGTCACAGTCAACGTGCCGGTGGATAGGGCGCTGCTGTCCCGGATGGTAAGGGTAACGTCGCTTGCGATTTTGATGCCGTTGGAGTAGTTCCCTTCCGTGGTGTCGAGCGTAATGACCAGGTGATGGCCATTGAGATCGAGGGTGAGGTCTTTCATTATTTGCAGCTCTGTTGTAAGAATCGGTTCGTTGTCAGCCTTCCCGTCAAAATCCGTTAAAAGCTGATAGTCTCCGCCGTTCGCCGCCGCCTCGCGCAGCTTCTTTTCCTCAACCGGGGTCAGCACCGTCAGCACCGCCGTTTCGTCACTGCCCATTGGAACCTTCACGGACTCATTGGTATACAGCTTGCCGTCCCTGCTCAGGGAAATGGAATAGGTGTCCGCTGGCAGATAGAAATACACATTGCCAGTATCGTCTGTTTTCACATCCTTTGTGCCGTAGGGGTATAGGCTGCTGTCACTTCTCAGTATGCTGTGGCCATCATCATCAAGCACAGCCTTAGGCCTTAACGTAAGGGTGGCTAGGGCAAGCGGACTGCCGTCTGAAGCCACGGGCGCGGCAGCGCTCGTCGCTGTCATATTATTTACCTTTAACGAGCCGCCGCTAACGGTCAGCGTGCCGGCCGTGCTACCCGAGCTTCCGCCGGCGCCGATGCCTGCGCCTCTATTACCATTATAGCTATAGATGCTGCCGGTGGCGGTCACCGTGCCGCCGCTGATGGTCACCGTGCCGCCGCCAGAACCGAAATTACCGCCGCCGATGCCCGCACCGCCGTTTTTACCGGTAGCAGTTACCGTGCCGCCGCTGATGTTAATCGTGCCGCCAGCTCCACCTCTGCTGCCGCCAATGCCCGCGCCCATGTCGCCGCCGGTGGCGGTCAGCGTGCCACCGCTAATGTTAATCGTGACGCCAGAACCGTAATTACCGTTGCCGATGCCCACGCCATTAGTGCCGCCGGTGGCGTTCACCGTACCGCCGGTGATGGTCACCGTGCCGCCACCATTATCTGCTCCGCCGCCGATCCCCGCGCCGTTGTGGCCGCCGGTGGCAGTCACTGTGCCGCTTTCGATCACAAGGGTTGCATCGGTGGTCTTGATCGCCGCACCTAAATTTATATTATAGTTGGTGTTATGAGGCATGGTGTTTTTCACGATCAGCCGTCCTCGGGAGGGATTGCTGCTGTCCCGGATGGTAAGCGTAACACCGCTTTTGAGTACCATGCCGTTGTCCTCATCTACTGTAATTCTCAATTCTCTACCGTTGAGGTCAAGGGTGACGTTACGGTTCACCTGCAACTCTTGTGTCATGGTGATATCACTGCCCAAGGCAACAACATCGCCGGTGCCGCCCGTACCCAAAGCGGTTACCAGCTCCGCTGCTGAGGTCACAGTGGTCACGCTGTCTTCCGCCAGCGCGCTCACAGGCAGCATGGTAAAAACAAGGCAGATGGTTAGGAATAATGTCAGTAATCGTTTTCTCATTGGTGACTTCTACCTCCAATAATGAACATTTTATGTTCTTTCTGCATCATGAAGTCCCACGGGTTGCGTTCCCATAGCTGTTCCCTTTGTGGGCAGAATTCCTTACAGAATAGCATTTTAATACCGTTTAAAACCGCTTTTTGCACGAACGGTAGTATTTTTTGTTGTAAACGGTCGAGAGGAGGAATGCGTTTGTGTCCTAACACCCCCACGCATACCGCGCGAGGATGGTTCCCGCCTGCGGTTCGATCCGGTCAAGAATCCCAATCACTACCCATTTAAACTTACGCGAAACGGGGGGAGTTACCTGTTGACTCTATGCGGATGAAAGCCCGGCGCGTACCGCGAACTGTTCCTAGGATATGCCTATTTCTTACGACCGGAAACCCATGAATACTTGCGTAAGCGTTGCACGAAAAAAAGCCATTTGTGAGGGAATTATCGTATTCCAACGTTACCCGCCATGATAAAATAGCGGCAACAGCAAAAAAAAGGAAAAACCGCGACAGTCGCGCGGTTTTTATCCCCAGAACTCGCTATGGGCGAAATCCCTAGCAGTTATGCAGCTTTCTTCATATTGAGCCAGCCTCTCTCAACAGCGGAATTACCGCTGCACACGCCCAGATCCGTCGCCGCCCATGAGGGCCAATACCTCGGATGCGGTTACACGATTGAAATCGCCCGAAATGGAGTGCTTCAGGCAGCTTGCCGCTGTGGCAAAAGCAAGCGCCTGCTCCCTGTCTTCATAGGTGCTAAGCCCGTAAATGAGGCCTGCGGCAAAGCTGTCGCCGCCGCCGACGCGGTCGATAATATCACGGATCTCATATTTTTTACTTACATAGAACCCAGTTCTGTCGTTCAGGCAGGCAGCCCAGTTGTTGATGTCAGCACTGATGCTTTCACGCAGCGTGATTGCGATCATGCTTAAATTGGGGTATTGCGAAAGCACCTCGTCCGAAAGCGCTTTGTAAGCCTCTCTTGGGAGCTGTCCGCTTTCCACATGGATATTGGCCTTTATGCCCAGCGCTTTCTGGCAATCCTCTTCATTGGCGATGGCGACATCCACATAGCGTACGACCTCGCCCATCACTTCATGCGCCTGCTTGCCATACTTCCAGAGGTTTTTGCGGTAGTTCAAATCGCACGAGACGGTAACGCCCATTGCCTTTGCAGCCTTTACGCTTTCAAGCGTAAGCTCCATGGCGGTCTGGGAAATGGCGGGCGTGATACCCGTTACATGAAACCATTTGGCGTCCGCGAACACATCGTCCCAGCATATATCACCCGGTTTGGCGTTTGCAATGGCGGACTCCGCCCGGTCATAAACAACCTTGCTGGGCCGCTGATTGGCGCCCGCTTCCAGGAAATAGATGCCCATCCGGCCGGACCCGCGCTTGATTTTTGAAGTATCCACGCCGAATCTGCGCAACTCGCCGATGCATTCATCGCCTAACACATTTTGCGGCAAAACGGTCACATACGCTGCGTCAAGGCCAAAGTTGGAGAGAGAGACGGCGACGTTCGCTTCCCCTCCACCGAAGGTTGCCTCGAACGAAGGGCTTTGGAAAAACCGCTCAAAGCCCGGAGATTTAAGACGGAGCATGATCTCGCCGAATGTAATATACTTTTTCATGCGTTCCTCCTTATTTCTGCAGCAGGTGGACGGCAAATCCGCCCAACTCGTCCTTAAGATATACGGCGATCATTTTGTCGCCCTTGTATTTCGCGGTGTCCATATCCACTTCAAAGCCACGCTTTTGCAAGTAGTAGGACGCCCTGTCGATGGAGTTTGTACGGATTGCAATATGCCCCTTTTCGCCTAATCCGGGCGCTTTGTTGACCTCAATGCCGGTGCCTGCGAAATTGGAGCTGTTGCCTTCTTTAACGCCAAAGCCAAACGCGCGGGAAAATGCATTTGTAATATCCATCGATTCGTTTTCGTGCCGTGCGTTGATACCGATATGCGCCAGCTCAAAACCGAGCAACGTGGAGATTGCCTTCTGCGCAGCTGTGGTGATGGCTGCAAAATCGCGCTTCTTGACATCGGCCGGGTTGCAAAGGAAACCACCGCCGATCGCATGGATGAAGGGCTTATCCGCGAATTCCGCAAGGTTGTCGTTGTTTATGCCGCCTGTCGGAATAAACCGCACGTTGGCCGACTGGAACGGGCCGTAAAGCGCCTTGCAGCCCTTTATCCCGCCGTATACGTCCGCAGGGAAGAATTTGAGTACCTTCAGCCCGTAAGAAAGTGCCTGCGTGATCTCGCTTGGCGTTACGCAGCCCGGCGTAACCGGCACCTGGTTGTCTATGCACCAGGCGACAACCTCGGGTGAAAAACCGGGAGATACGATGAATTGTGCGCCTGCATCCACGGCTTCTTTTGCCTTTTCCACCGTCAGAACCGTACCGGCGCCGGTCAGCATGGACGGGTAGGCCTCCGACACAGCCCTGATGGCGTCAATACCCGCGCTGGTGCGCATGGTAATCTCCATCACATCAAGACCTGCATCCAGCAGCGCTTTTGCGCACTGCAGCGCATCTTCTACACTTTCTACGACAACGACGGGAATAAGCCCCGCCTTGCCCAACCTTTCAATCGCTTGCATAGCTCCTCCTTGCGTTTATGCCCAGTTGATTGACAAATTGAATTCACGCCCGAGCAACTCCAGCTGCTCCACTACATCATCGGGCAGGGTTATGCCGGATTCTTCGGCCTTTATCACGCGTTCCCATTCCATTTCACCGGGATAGTAGATACGCGTTGCTCCTGCGGCCTTGGGCGTACTGTGCAAGCGTTCCACCACATCTTCCACGCGCGCCACATACTCCGGCAGATCCATAAACTGCGCTACGTCCAGCACGATAAAAGTGTAAGAGGTGTTGTTCTTTTCCGGCATGCAGAACAACCAGCTTGGTACATCCTTCATAATGCCGCCGCCGGACATCACGCCTGTAAGCAACTCCACCATCATGGCGAGGCCGTAGCCTTTATGAGCGGACATCGGCTGCATTGCCCCCTCTTCGGGATAACGGCTCGGGTCGGTGGTGGGAAGGCCATCTGCATCGACGATCCAGTTATCCGGTATGGAACGCTTATCCCGCTTGGCTTGTACCACCTTTAGAGAAGCTACTGAGCTCATGGCGATATCCAGAAATACGCTGTGGTACTTACCTGCGGGTACGGCATAGGCAAGAGGATTGTTACCCATGACCTTGCCTTTGGCACCGGGCACGGTCATGTTGGCATCTACATTGCTCAGGGAAATGCCGATCATGCCCTGTTTTGCCGCCATATTTGCATAATACCCCGCCGCGCCGAAATGGCAGCCGTTACGCACTGTCACGCAGGATACGCCGCATACAGAAGCTTTCTGAATGGCAAGCGCCATTGCCTGATATGCGGATACCATGCCGATGGCGTCTTTTCCGTCCATCACCGCAATGGCCGGGGTTTCCCGAAGAACTTCAGGAACGGCTTCGATATTGATTCCGCCCTCCCTGATCTTTTTGATATAATTGAACAAATTCTTGGTTCCATGTGAATGCGTGCCATACGCATCGGTTTCGCTGAGCACGTCAGCTGTGATCTTGGCATGCTCTCTATTCATACCTGCCCTGCACAACGCCTGCTCGCAAATGTTCTGCAAAGCATCAATTGAGATCATTTTGGGCATAGGAAATACACCTCCATATTCTTATAGTGTTGCGCGCGCCGCTTGGAGGAAAAACGGAAGGAGCGGTGTACGCTTGAATGCGTTGGGTCCTTACATGGACATGCCGCCGTCAATTACGATGAGGCTGCCGTCCATGTAGGCGGCTTCATCGCAGCAGGCGAACAGAACAGCATGGGCGATCTCCTCCACCTTTGCAAGGCGCATAAGCGGCTGGCGCTCCACGAACGCCTCTTCCATTGCCTTAGGATCTGCCGCAGTGCGGATTTTTTCCTCAATGGCGGGGGTCATGGTCGTGCCGGGGCATACGCAGTTAACACGGATATTGTCACCGACATAGTCTGCAGCCATGGCGCGAGAGAGCGCTACGACCGCACCCTTGGAAGCACAGTAAGCGCTTCGGTCGGTATGACCTTTGAGTGCCGCGACCGACGCAATGTTTACGATTACGCCGCCACCTTGGCTTTTCATATAGGGCACCACGTATTTGCTCATAAGGAAGGTGCCCCTGACATTGACGGACATCGTGATATCGAACATCTCAACAGGTATGGTATCCACCCTACCAGGTATGACCACTCCCGCATTGTTCACGAGGATATCGATGCGCCCCATAGCCTCATAGGCTTCGCGTACGATTCGCTCCGCCTGATCGGGAACCGATACGTCTCCCATGATAAATGTAGCTTCACCGCCAGAAGACCTTATGATATCCACGGTATCTTCTCCACTCTGGCTGGGGCTGCGGTTGAGTGAATTGACCGCAACTTTTGCGCCGCTTTTTGCGAATGCAATACAGGCGGCACGGCCTATACCAGCGCCAGCACCGGTAACTAAGACACATTTTCCTGCAAAATTCATTGTCCGACTCCTTTTGAATGCTTAATCAACTGCCATAAATCAGAGTTGGTAAGAACAGCGTGAGCTGCGGGAATACGGCAACTGCTAAGATAACGAGCGCAACAGCCAACAACAGCAGCCAGGATTCTTTTATAAAATCGACTATGGTACAGTTGAATATGGAACAACATATGAACAACACGGCGCCCTCCGGCGGGGTAAGCTGTCCGATTGTCATGGTCAATACCACTACAATACCGAAATGGATGGGGTCAAATCCAATCTGCGAGGCGATAGGTACCAATATGGCGGTCAGCAGCAGGATCAATACGGTGGAGTCCATGAACGTCCCCGCAATAAACAGGAAGCCGACCAATACCACCATCAGAATCCACGGTTCGGAGGAAATACCAAGCAGCGCGGTGGCCAGCATCTGCGGAATGCGCTCCCATACCAATCCATAGCTGAACAGCTGTGACAGGCAGATCAGCAGCATGATCATGCCCATGTCGATCGCGGTGTTCTCAATGGCGACCATCAGCTTCTTTAATGTCAGTTCCTTATGCATGAAAACACCGACGAATATGGCATATACCACAGCAAACGAGCCGACCTCGGACGGGGTAAATATGCCCATTCGCATGCCCACAAGAAGCAGCACCGGGAACAGAAGCCCCCAGATGCAGTTTTTTGAGGTCACGGCGATCTCTTTCGCAGTAGGCTTGGCCACACGTTCCGGCTTATAGCCATGCCTTTTTGCGGTGATGCTGATCGCCAGCATCATACCGATGGCGAGCAGGAGGCCGGGTACGACTCCCGCCATGAACAGGCGGCCGATCGAGACCTCGCCTATGCTGCCGTAGAGTACCAAGCCCGTTCCGGGTGGGATCATGGTAGTGATAATCGAACTGAACCCAATTACGCCGGCTGCGAACCCGCGTTTATATTTGCGTTCCATCATGCCCGGGCCAAGCACGCGGCCCAACATGGTAGCATCGCCGATGGCGGAGCTTGTGATTCCGCCCATCATAACCGCTAATACGATATTGACCTGCGCCAGTCCGCCGCGCAGATGCCCGGCCAATACAGACGCCATTTTGACCAGACGTCTGGTGATGCCGGTTTCATTGAGCAGATTGCCGGCCAGAACAAACAGCGGAATGGAAAGCATTACGAAATTCTGCGTCTGCGTTAGGACAAGCTGCACCGGCATGGTCAATGCAAGAGTGGGCTGCTGTAAAAAATACACGAACCCTGAGATGCCGATTGAAAACGCAATAGGCATGCCCAACATCATGAATACGAAAAACAGGATTGCTACAATAAGCATAGTTTCTCCCCCATTAGCTTATTAAAAGCCCGCATCATAGGAATTCTCCCTGATCCGATGCATAATTGCTTTCAAATCCGGCAATGCCCTTTTTGATCTGCTCTTTGATTTTGAGAATTGACGTAATCAGCATCATCAGGGCGCCCAGCGGTACGGCAAGGGTTACCCACGAGTAACTCAGCCAATAAATACCCTGAAACATGCGATATCGCGTTTCATACGTCAACTTAGCACCATATATCACCAGAACGGTAAGGAAAGCGGCAATGATCAGGTAATTGATCAGCCGGATGAAGAACTGAGCCTTTTTGGGTAATCTGACAACAAGGATATCTACGCATACCAGCTTGTCTTTTCGCATGGCGACGTCGGCTGCGAGGAACACGCACCACGCGAACAGGAACGTCGCGCCGTCAACCGCAAAAGAGAGAGGAAGTCCAACGGTTCTCAAGACGGCGGAGAGAAAGATCAGAGCTGTCATAAGGCCTAACGCGTATTTGGAGATTTGGATCTCAACTTTTCCGACCCAATCATATACTTTCATAAACATTTACTGCACCTCCGAGATGTCGCATAGCGGGGGAGTCCGGCCCTAAAGATCAGGCCGGACAAAACCCCGTTTGGGCCCTTATTTGCCGAGCTGCTGATAGATCGTGTCGCGAACTTCGGTCAGATCCAATGCTTCATAAGCTTTTTCGCCTGCCAGCTTGAAGGCTTCCATGTCGATTTCGCTGCTTTCAACGATGGTGACGCCATCCGCCTTCAATTGTTCCTTCAGCTTGAGCACTTCCTCTTCCATCGCCTTGGAGGTTTCCAGACCAGCCCTGTCGCACTCCTCTACCAGTATCTGCTGATACTCGGCGGGGAGGGAGTCGAAGTACTTTTTGCTCATGATCTCGAAATTGATCAGCAGGATATGCTGAGTTTCGCTCACGTATTTGGCAACTTCTTGCAGCTTGGCGCCCGTTACATTGCGGTAAACGAGGTCCGCGCCGTCTACGGCACCTTGTTCAATACCCAGGAAAACGTCGCCAAAGTTCATTGCAACAGGAGTGGCGCCGATAGCCCGGATGGATTCCTGCCAGATGGGGGAACCAGGGGTACGGATACGCTGACCGGAGAGGTCCGCGGGCGTTGTGACGGGCTTGTTGCTCAGAATATGGCGGAAGCCCTGTACCCAGCTAAAGGAAAGCACTTTGATGCCATGCTTGGTTTCAAGCTCTTCCATCCAGCTCTTTACAATGGGTAGTTCCTTAAGCTTCTGAACGTCTTCAATGGAGTCCACAAAATAGGGCGCGTTCATAACCGCAATTTCCGGTACATACATGCCCAAGCGAGCGGAGTCGGTGTTCTGACCAACGTTGACACCCTGTTTAATCTGCTCGATGATGTCTTCTTCCACGCCAAGCTGCGCGCTGTCAAACACTTCGATCTTCAGACCGCCGTTGGTCCTTTCCTCTACGCGCTGCGCCCAATTCAGGAAACCCTGATTGAACGGTTCGCTCGGAGCAAGTACATGGTTGAACTTAAGCACATACTGCTCTTCGGGTTTAGCGGGTTCTTCAGGCGTAGTGGCAGCGGGTTCGCTTGTAGCGGGGGCCTCTGCAGGCTGTGTAGGCGTTGGCGCCGCTTGCTGCGTGCAACCTACAAACGAGAACAGAAGCAGTGCGACCATGGCCAGGCTTAGAATTCTGGGTAATTTCATGAGAACTCTCCCTCCTGATTTTTTTATTATCGGGCATCGACTGGCAATGCCTGATAAATCTAATTCTGGTTGGATGGGTAATCTTACGAAGTAAGGTATATTTAGGTTTTAGATCTAAATTATTGGCAAGCATTACCCTTGGTTCCTTTGCCGCAGTCGTTATATGGATAAACGGCTAAATGGTTAATTTTACGAAGCAGGGTAAATTTAGGTTTTAGATCTAAATTGTTGTAAAAAGTGGCTTTATCCTTGTTGCAGTTTGCTATATGTGGATAAAGGCCGGAAGAGGAGCTGCTGATTATGCCAATACGGGCTTGCAGCTAACCTGAAATTAAAACGGGTCCGTATAACGTTAGATGGAGTAGGCGGAAAACGCGCCGTCAATGCTGATAACAGTGCCGTTGATAAAGGCGGAGGACTCTGAACAGAGGAATATGATTGCTCCGGTAAGGTCCTCTGGCAGACCATACTTGCCCATTGGAGTAGCTCGAATGATATCTTTGCCGCGCTGCGTCGCTTCGCCGGTTTTTTCATCCGTAAGCAAGTAGCGATTCTGATCGGTCAACAAGAACCCTGGCGCAATGGCGTTTACACGGATGTTTTTGGAATACTCCTGGTTGAAGTGAACGGCAAGCCACTGGGTAAGGTTTACAATTGCGGCCTTGGCGGCACTATAAGCAGGCGTCCTGGTCAACGGTGTGAACGCTGCCATGGATGCAATATTGATAATCACGCCATCGTCATGTTCCACGAATGTCTTGCCAAACACCTGTGTAGGCAGGAAGGTACCCATGAAATTTAAGTTGAATACAAAACTGACGTCGGCAGACTTCATATCAAAAAAACTATGATCTGGGCCGGTAGTGGCGCGCGGGTTGTTGCCGCCTGCGCCGTTGATTAGGATATTGGGTATGCCAAGCTGTTCTATTATCTGGTCACGAGCGCGCTCTAGCGCCTGAACATCAAATACGTCCACTCCTATGCCGATTGCTGTACCACCCTGCGCGTTGATTTTTTCCGCTTCTTTTTTTGCGCTCTCTTCACGAAGATCCAACAGAGCTACCTTTGCGCCGCACGATGCCAGCGCCTGTCCCATAGTGGAGCATAAAATTCCGGCACCACCGGTGATGACAGCCACTTTGTTTGAGAAATCCGCCTTAATAGCCATTATAATGTGCACCCCTTTATAATACAGTGTTTCGTTAGCGGGAGTATCCGCTAATCCGTTTGTGTATCGTTAAGAAACATATCGTGCAGCCTTGTTTTTGCATTGAGCAGGTGGACGTCCATAGCCTGGCGCACCCCATCCTCGTCTCCGTCCTCCAATGCATCTATAATAGCCTGATGCTCTATTACGCCGCTAACCCTGCCTTCGCGATCCTGCTTGCCGTATACAAAATAGGAATAATCGTGCGTACCCAAGCTGCTAAAGAAATGGATTACGCGTTTATTTCCCGAGCACCGGATAAACAATTGGTGGAACTCCGCGTCCAGACTATAGTTCTTCAGGTGCTTGTCAACATCGGACCGACTCTCCACAATTTGCATATGCTCAGCGATATTGGCTCGAAACTTTTGAATGAGTTCGGGGTGCTCCTTTACATATGCGATCGCATGGGGGATATAATGCGTTTCAATCATAGAACGCAGGTCCATCAAATCCTCAATCTCTTCCCACTTGATTTCGCGTACGCGCATGCCCCGGCGCGGGATGCTTTCGACAAGTCCTTCGGTCACCAAGCGGTTGAGCGCCTGCTTAATAGGGGTTGCACTCAAACCATAGCGTTCCTGTAGTTCCCGGATAACAATTTTCTGGCCCTGTGCAAGCTCACGCTGTGCGATGTCCATCTTAATAGTTTTATAGGCGAAATCCACCAAGGTTTCGGTTTTATAGTTGAGCATTTGTGGATTCATATTATCACCTGAATTGCTTTTTTTGATTTTAGATCTAATTTAAGTATAATATATCACACGGCTGTCGTGGGTGCAAGCGTTAAATTCTTTCGATTGATACGGAAGTAAATGGTTCCCTTTCACGAATCTACTGGGAATTATTATATGCTTTCTTCGTTCGGGTATGAAAACAGAAGTTGTCCACTGTTTCGGCGCTTTGTACCGCCCGTGGCGCTCTCACTTACAAACTTCACACTATATTTATATGACTCATCGATAAACAGCAATAACTCGCTATTCCCCGCCGCTATTATTCGGCGAAATCCAATACTGGTTAGCCTAAAGTATATTGACACATCGCGCTATCGCTACTACAATATCGATAGCGATATATTGATAAACAAATATCAATGATGGGATTGAGTGATATGGATAATAAGAGATCCACAGTAGCCATTTCTATACAGGCGCTGCAGCGCCTTCCGGTTTATTTGAAATACCTGAAGTCCCTACCCAAAGAGGGCGTAGTGAATATTTCCTCAACATTGATTGCCGAAGCGCTGGATTTGAACGATGTGCAGGTCAGAAAAGATCTTGCGCTGATCAGCAGCGGAGGCCGGCCAAAGGTTGGTTATATCTTGCAAAACCTGATATTCGATATTGAACAATTCCTAGGGTATGACGATAGAAACAGCGCCGTTCTCGTAGGCGCCGGAAACCTTGGCCGGGCGCTCCTGTCCTACAACGGTTTTTCTGAATTTGGCCTTGATATCGTCGCTGCATTTGATGTTGACAAGGACCTCATCGGCACCACTGTCAATGGCAAACCCGTTCTTTCGGCAGAGAAACTCCTGGATTTGTGCAGCCGGATGAAGGTGCGTATCGGCATCATCACGGTTCCGGATCATGATGCGCAGGCTGTCTGCGACAAACTGGTGGAAGGCGGGATACTCGCAATTTTAAACTTTGCGCATGTACGCCTGAAAGTCCCGAATCATGTTCTTGTGCAGAATGAAAATTTGGCCTGTTCGCTCGCGATATTGTCAAAGCATCTACAAGAACAGCTTTTTCAGCCGGATAAGGAGGGCCGCATATGAAGATTACGATCTGTATCGGAAGCTCCTGCCACCTTAAAGGCTCCAGACTGGTTGTGGAACAGTTGCAAGCTCTTGTGGACGAACGGAAGTTGGCAGATAAAATCGAGCTATGCGGTGCATTTTGCATGGGTAACTGCACAAACGGCGTCAGCGTGAAAATCCACGAGGAACTGTTCTCATTAAAACCCGAAAATGTTTCCACTTTCTTTGAGAACGAGGTATTGAAGCGGTTGGAAGGAACATCCGTATAACCGCCTCACGCATGATTGCTCGTTCTTCCCAAGTATCTCATCATCCGCAAGCAAGGAGAAAAACCCGTGGACGATTGCCTGAAGCTCAAGAAATCGAACTGTAAGAATTGCTATAAATGTATCCGGCAGTGCCCGGTAAAATCCATACGCTTTTCCGACGCCCAGGCCAATATCGTCGGAGAGGAGTGCATCCTTTGCGGCCAGTGTTTCGTGGTCTGCCCCCAGAACGCAAAGGAAATCCGGAACGATCTTCCTTCTGCGAAGGCGCTGCTGCAAAGCGGAGCGTCTGTTTTCGCGAGCATTGCGCCTTCCTTTGTGGCGAACTATTACAACACCACCATTCGATCTATGGAAGCAGCATTAAAAAAGCTCGGGTTTGCAGGCGTTGAAGAGACGGCTGCGGGGGCGACTCTTGTTAAGAACCGGTATGAGCAGATGATCGAAAAGGGCGAGCAGAACGTATTGATTTCATCGTGCTGCCCCACGGTCAACCTCATGATTCAAAAACATTATCCTAAGGCGCTCCCCTTTTTGGCAGATGTGGTTTCCCCTATGCAGGCGCACTGCATGGACATCAAGCGCAGATATCCCACGGCAAAGACCATATTCATCGGGCCATGCATTTCAAAAAAGGCAGAAGCCGAGTATTACCCCGGCTCCGTGGACTGTGTACTGACATTTGAAGAATTGTCGCTCTGGCTCAACGAGGAAGGCGTCGCATTTGAGTATATTGAGGACCGCAACGACGAAAGCCGCACACGGCTTTTCCCCGTGGCGGGAGGGATCTTGCGTACGATGGCTTGCGACAGGCCTGATTACACGTACCTGTCTGTGGATGGGATAGAAAATTGCGTGCAGGCCATAAAGGACGTCCTGAACCAAGATATCCATAACTGCTTTATTGAAATGTCTGCATGTACGGGAAGCTGCGTTGGCGGGCCCGCGATGGACAAAAGCCACCGCGCAACGCTCCTTGATTATATATCGGTAACCGCTTATGCGGGGAAAACGGATTTTGCGATAAACAAACTTTCGGAAACCGAAATGCGAAAAAAGCTTCCACCGCTTACCGTAAGAGGTTGTTCGTTCGGGGAAGCTGCAATCGAGGAAGTCTTAAGAAAAATGGGAAAGACAAAGCCGGAGCACGAACTCAACTGCGGCAGCTGCGGCTATAATTCCTGCCGGGACAAGGCAAGAGCCGTACTTATGGGCAAGGCGGATCTGAGCATGTGCCTTCCCTACCTTATGGAAAAGGCGGAATCCTTCTCGGACAATATCATCCATAATTCACCCAACGCGATATTCGTGCTCAACGAGTCGCTTGAGGTACAGCAGATCAACATGGCTGCCTGCAGGTTGATGAACCTGCAAGGCCCGCAGGACGTGCTTGGGGACCATGTCGTACGCGTGCTGGACCCAACGCCGTTCCTGGACGCGCATCTGAACGGTAAAACTATCCGCGACCAGCGTGTGTACCTTGCCGATTATCAAAAATATGTGGACCAGACGATCGTTTACGACAAAAGCTATCATATTTTAATTTGCTTTATGCGCGACGTTACCGAGGAAGCAAAGCAGCGCGCCAGCAAGGAGGCCATGAGCCGCAAGACGTTTGAAACTGCGGACAGGGTCATTGAAAAACAGATGCGCGTTGTTCAGGAAATCGCTTCGCTTTTGGGCGAAACCACCGCTGAGACAAAAATCGCCCTCACCAACCTGAAGGAGTCATTCGGCAATGAATGATCTTTGCACGGACGTTGGGTATGTCAGCCTGAACAAATACGGCGAACAGCTTTGCGGAGACCATGTCGAAATCACGTCCAGCGGGGAGAACTCCACCATTGTGGTGCTTGCAGACGGCTTGGGCAGCGGCGTAAAAGCGAGCATTCTTTCCACGCTGACCGCCAAGATCATCTCCACGATGATGGCAAATTCGCTTACCCTGGAGGACTGCGTCTCCACCATCGCCGCAACGCTCCCAATCTGCAAGGTGCGTCAGGTGGCGTATTCGACTTTCACCATCATCCAGATCAAAGACAATCTGGAGGCGGAAATCATCCAGTACGACAATCCGGACGTCATCCTCCTAAGAAGCGGAAAAAGCGTGATCCTTCCAAAGATATCCGAAACGATCGACGACAAGACCATTTATAAATCCAAGGTGCGCCTCCAGAAGGGCGATACCTTTATTTCCTTTAGCGATGGGGCGGTCCATGCCGGGGTGGGCCTGAAGCTGAATTTCGGCTGGCAGCACGCCGATATCGTCCGCTTTATGGAAACGGTGTACCGCAAAGAGTTGACCGCCAAGACGATCAGTTCCATTTTGCTTAACAAGTGCCTGTCGTTATATGAAGGCAAGCCGGGCGACGATACCACGGTCTGCGCTGTGAAGATCAGGGGCAGGGAACCTATGAATGTTATGATCGGCCCACCTGCCGACCAAAACGACACGCCTAAAATGATGTCGTTGTTTTTTTCCAAGGAAGGCAAGCATATCGTCTGCGGGGGCACCACCTCCAATCTTGCGGCAGAATTTCTCAACAAACCGCTTGACGCAAGCACCGCATATATCGACCCGGATATCCCGCCCACGGCAAAAATCGAGGGCGTGGATCTTGTTACCGAGGGCGTCATCACGATCAGCAGGGTGCTCGAATACGCAAAGGATTATCTTGCGAACAACGAGCAGTATGAGAGCTGGAACAATAAAAAGGACGGCGCCTCGTTGATTGCAAGGCTGCTCTTCGCGGAAGCCACGGACATCAACTTCTTTGTGGGGCGGGCTGTCAACCCCGCGCATCAGAATCCTAGCCTTCCCATCGGTTTCAGCATCAAGATGAATCTGGTGGAAGAACTTGCGCAGTGCCTGAAAAGAATGGGCAAGCGGGTCAAAATCAGCTACTTTTAATGATTCATATAAATTTTAGGAAGGAACAGATGTGATGAACAAAACAGTAGACTATGAGGAGTTGGACTGTGTGATTGACGCACACGGGCAAAATCCCAGCGCAATCATTTCGATCCTCCAAAGCATCCAGGAAAGGCATCGGTACCTGCCCCGCGAGGTTTTCCCGTATCTTTCTAAACAGCTCGGTATCAGCGAAGCGAAAATTTACAGTGTGGCAACTTTTTACGAGAATTTTTCGCTTGAACCGAAAGGAAAATATGTCATCAAAGTCTGCGACGGCACAGCCTGCCATATTCGCAAATCCATCCCGATCCTTAACCGGCTACGCAAAGAACTCGGACTGTCGGAAGAAAAGCATACCTGCGAAGACTTATCCTTTACGCTGGAGACGGTTGCATGCCTTGGTGCTTGCGGCCTTGCGCCGGCGCTCACCGTCAACGATAAGGTGTACCCCGGCATGACGCCAGACAAAGCCGCCGAGCTGATCATGACGTTGAAGGGGGATCTATAGCCCATGCTGAAAAACAGGGACGATCTGATCCGGCTGCGCCGGGATTGCCGGGAGACACTTGCCGCCCAGCAGAAAAAGGTCTTTGTATGCGCAGGAACCGGCTGCCTATCCGTCGGTTCTATGGAAGTCTACAAGCAGCTAGTGCAGGCCCTATCGGAAAACGGCGTGGAATGTGCCGTAGAATTCATGCGGGAACCGCACGGCAACGATGTATCCGTCAAAAAAAGCGGATGTTTGGGATTATGCGAGCTGGGGCCGTTGATCCGTATTGAGCCGCAGGGATATCTCTATACAAAGGTTTCCTCCGAGGATTGCGGAGAAATCGTGCAGAAGACGATTTTGCGCGGCGAATTCATTGAGCGTCTGGGCTGCCGCAACGGCGATCTGGTGCACCGCAGGCAGGAGGACATTCCATTTTACAAAAAGCAAACCCGGCTGGTGCTGGGGCATTGCGGGCAGGCAGATGCGACGTCCATCCATGAATATATAGGAATTGGCGGTTTCTCCGCATTTGAAAAGGCGCTCTTCGATATGACGCCGGACCAGATCGTCAGCGAAATCTCCGAATCCAACCTCAGAGGCCGCGGAGGTGGCGGGTTCCCGACCGGGCGCAAGTGGTCGCAGGTTAAGCGGCAGAAAGCGGAACAGAAATATATCGTCTGCAATGGCGATGAAGGTGACCCGGGCGCGTTTATGGACCAGAGTGTTATGGAAGGCGACCCGCTCCGCATGCTGGAGGGTATGATGATCGCCGGGCTTGCCTGCGGTGCAACGGAAGGCTATATCTACGTCCGCGCGGAATATCCCATGGCGGTAAGCAGGCTGCGGGCGGCGATCAGCCAGGCGACGGAATTAGGCCTGCTCGGGAAGAATATCCTTGGCAGCGGGTTCGATTTTACGATTCAAATCAGCCGGGGTGCGGGCGCATTCGTGTGCGGTGAAGGAAGCGCACTCACAGCATCCATAGAGGGCAAGCGCGGCATGCCGCGCGTAAAGCCGCCGCGCACGGTCGAGCAGGGGCTCTTTAATATGCCAACGGTGCTCAACAACGTGGAAACATTCGCAAATGTTCCGCTCATCATTGAAAACGGGTCGCAATGGTACAGAAGCATCGGCCCTGAAAACAGCCCCGGCACCAAGGCATTTGCGCTGACCGGTAATATCAAAAACACGGGCCTTATCGAAATCCCCATGGGAACGACCTTGCGAGAGGTCATATTCGACATCGGCGGCGGCATGCGAGACGGGGGTGAATTCAAGGCGGTGCAGATCGGCGGGCCCTCCGGCGGATGCCTGACAAAGGAGCATCTTGATCTGCCGCTTGATTTCGATTCACTCACCAAAGCGGGCGCCATGATCGGCTCCGGCGGTCTAGTGGTGATGGGAAACGACACCTGCATGGTGGAGGTCGCTCGGTTCTTCATGAATTTTACCCAGAACGAATCGTGCGGGAAGTGCGTCCCTTGCCGTGAAGGCACCAAGCGGATGCTTGCGGTCCTGGAACGCATCGTTGCGGGAAACGGCGAGGATGGGGATATCGACTTGCTTTTAGAGCTTGCGGATACCATTTCCGCCACGGCACTCTGCGGCCTGGGGAAAACCGCGCCGTCCCCCGTGGTGAGCACAATCAAGTATTTCCGCGAGGAATACGAAGAACATATTCTTCATAAACGCTGCCCGGCTAAAAGCTGCCAGAAGCTCAAGCGGATCGTGATCGATCCCGCGCTGTGCAAGGGTTGCTCCAAATGTATCAAATCCTGCCCGGCGGGTGCGATCACCGGAAAGGTCAAGGAGCCGTTTGTGATCGAGCAGACAACGTGCATCAAGTGCGAGGCCTGCATAGGCGCCTGCGCATTCCACGCAATCGGGGAGGTATTCTGATATGAACCAAATGCAAACGCTGACGATAGACGGAATTCCCGTGGAAATCAACGGGGAAAAGAATCTTCTGGAACTGATCCGCAAAGCAGGTATTGAGCTGCCCACATTCTGCTACTATTCAGAGCTTTCCATTTACGGGGGTTGCCGTATGTGCATGGTGGAAAACGGCAAAGGGGTGGACGCCGCGTGCTCCACGCCGCCCAGAGCCGGCATGGAGATACGCACGAATACCGAACGACTGCGCAAATACCGCAAGATGATCTTGGAACTGCTGCTCTCCAACCATTGCCGGGACTGCACCACGTGCTCCTACAGCGGCAAATGCAAGCTCCAGGACCTTGCCAGGCGCTTTAATATTCAGGGTGTTCGGTTCCCCAATACCTTCCCCACGCCTCAAATCGATGATTCCTCCCCCTGTATCACGAAGGATCAGAGCAAGTGCATCCTTTGCGGGGACTGCGTACGGATGTGCGACGAGGTACAGAATGTCGGCGCGATCGATTTCGCACGCCGCGGCTCCAAAATGTCTATCAGCACAGCGTTCAACGTGCCAATTGCCGCCTCGCCCTGCGTGGGCTGCGGGCAGTGCGCGGCCGTTTGCCCTACCGGTGCAATCATTGTGAAGAATGACGTCTCCAAAGTGTGGAAAGCGCTGGACGATAAAAGCACTAAGGTTTCCGTGCAGATTGCTCCCGCGGTACGGGTGGCGCTCGGCAAGGAGTTCGGCCTTTCCAACGGGGAAAACGTTATGGGGAAAATCGTTGCCGTGCTTCACCGGATTGGCTTTGAGGAGGTATACGATACCTCGACCGCCGCGGATCTTACGGTGCTGGAGGAATCGGCCGAATTTACCAGGCGTCTGGAGAACGGGGCCGCCGATATGCCCCTGTTTACCTCCTGCTGCCCGGCCTGGGTACAATATTGCGAAAAGAATCATCCCGATTTGTTGCCGTATGTATCCACCTGCCGCTCCCCTATGCAGATGTTTGCCTCTGTCATCAAGGAACAGGACCGGTATTCCAGCAGGCGCGCCGTCCATGTGGCGGTCATGCCCTGCACCGCCAAGAAATTCGAGGCTGCGCGCGACGAGTTCTGGACGGACGGCGTTCTCAATGTGGATCATGTGATTACCACGCAAGAACTTATCCAGATGATCCGTGAATCCGGCCTTGCGTTTTCCGAGTTGGAGCCCGAAGCGGTGGATATGCCTTTTGGAACAATGACGGGAGCGGGTGTGATATTTGGGGTAACCGGCGGTGTTACCGAGGCGGTTTTGCGTCGTGTTTCCACAGACAAATCCCAGACCGCGCTCAAGTCCATCGCCTATATCGGAGTGCGCGGGATGGAAGGGGTAAAGGAAGCGAGCGTTCCTTGCGGCGGCAAAACGCTAAGAATAGCGGTGGTCAGCGGCCTTGGCAACGCCAACAAACTGATTAAGCGTATCAAAGGCGGCGAGCATTTCGATCTGGTGGAGGTGATGGCATGCCCGGGCGGCTGCGTTTCCGGCGCTGGCCAGCCATTCGCGACTTTTACAGAGAAAGCAGCAAGGAGCAAGGGCCTTTATTCGGCCGATAAGCTCTGCAACATCAAACGTTCCGAAGAAAATCCCCTTATGATGGCGCTATACAACGGCATCCTTAAAGGCCGCGTGCACGAGCTCCTGCATGTGGAGTACGAGAAAGTGGATCAGGAGGGGCATCATGATTGAGCTTTGCGTCTGCATCGGGACTTCCTGCCATCTCAGAGGTTCGTACAACGTGATCCAAACTTTTCAGCAGATGATCGAAAATCATGCGCTACACAATAAAGTCGCGCTGAAATCCGCATTCTGTATGCGGGAATGCCATAAGGCTGGGGTTCAGGTATCGATAAACGGGCAAACATACAGCGTAGACTCTGAAGCTGCAGGAACATTTTTCAAATCCGTTGTTTTGCCTATCATCTGATGGACCAAACCAATTAATCAGGGCCGCTGAATATTCCAGTGCAACCCAAGGAATTGGCAAAAAACACGGACTGTATTGCTTCTTTATTGCATTACAGTCCGTGTTCTCTATGTTCCCGCAAAACGGGACTTTTTTATATAGGTTAAGCGCCTTCACCGCGGCAATCGCACGCTTCCTTCTCCGCCCATCAAAGCGGTCATTTCCTCTATGCGTTCTAGCGGGAAAGGCGGCTCGCACAGAGGCTTCATGGCAATGCTCATAAGCTTCATCGGGTTATCATCAGCCGCAACGCGGTTGGACGCAAACCCTCCGCATCTGCGGCAGCGGTGGATGACCGCCCATTCACCGCCCTTTCGTACCCATACGGCCACGGGCTCCATGATGCCGCCGCAGTCGGATTCCCTGTCTCCGGGCTCCACGTCTACATGTAGGCTCGAAAGGCAGTTTGGGCAGTGGTTGCGGTGATCGCTCCCCGCCCCCATGGGAAAAACTTGGCGGTCGCAAACCCTACAGGTAAACACATCGTTGCAGGCATGGGTTTTAAAATACCCCTTCTCATATTGCCTGCGTTTGTTTTCTCTATTCATACAATACTTCCTCCAAAAAGTTAGCAAATCTTACTTTTGGGAGGAATGCGGCGTTTATTTGCTGCAAACCTCCCGGTTTGCAACACGCTCCAAAGGACTAAGCTGTGTCAAAAAAATGCACCTCTCTTATTACATATTCCAATATTGGGTGATTTCCACCTCGTCTGTATGCCCGCGGATGGCCATCCGCAGGCATAGTTGCACTATAGCATACAAGAAGCGTGGTGAAAAGATACACTCGCGCACAAGTATCCCCTCCCTACTATTAGGCGAAATCCATAAGTGATCCGAGCTTCGCATTATGTTTAACCGAACCGTCCTGGGGCTAATTGGGGGAAAAGCCTCGTTAAAAAGGCTCGACTGTCCGCTGCATGAAACATGGTTTTTTTGATATAAAACATGATTTTCGGGGGGTGGGCATAGCTATCTCCCGGCAATAAACGCAGCAATGCGGCCGCCTACATTTTCGCGTATGGAATCGGTAAAGAACAGCACGTCGCAGGAATGGAACCTGCTCAGAACATCGCTTCGCGCCGGATATTGCTGCTCGTCGACCGTCGTAACGACAAGAATACCGCGTTCCTTATCCACCGTGGCGTCGGCACTCCCGTTGACGGGTAAAATCCCATCCTGACCGGGAAGCATTCCTGAAAACGCGGCTGCGGGGGCTGGCATTTCATCGGTACTCCATGTGAGCGGGTTGATGACGTACGCGCCCTCTTTCCATGTCCCAAAGTTTTAATATGCTTCCGACTCGACTTCGCTTGGCGCGGTGGTGTTCCACGAAACGACCACGCCGATATCCTCGCCACCCTCGGAAAATCTTATGTTCGGATTCCTGTCGATATAGCTCTGCATGACAGAACAGCCGATTGCATATGTGGCAATATGGTTTTTATTGTGCAGGGTATATTTTTCGTTGCCCAAAAATGTCGTGGCAAGCTCCAAGACAAGCTGCGCCCCCTGTGAACGTCCGTACAGGATAAATGGGCGCTCACCCTTATTCACATTCGTCAGGTAATAGTCAAAAGCAGCGAAGATATCGTCACGCGGCGTCCCGCAGGTGTGGGATACAAGCCCGTCGCTTGTAAGGCTGCTTAATTCCACACCGTTTAATTGGCGGTAAAAGGGCGCGTAGATGTTGGCCGTACCGGCAATCACGCCGTTTACTTCCATCATCCATACTGCAGCGGTCTTACGCATCATCTCGTTATCAAGCCGGACATAGGGCCGGTCGGCCTCATCCATGGTCTGCGTGACAGTTGGGTAAACGGCGAAAACGTCTACATCCTTGCCGGCATCCCCGCCAAAACTTAACCAGTTGTTCACGTCTGAATAGTCTGTGTCACTCATTGACAGGGCTTTACCGGCGCTCGGTTGTTGCTCCGGCATTTTTTCGCCGCAAGCGGTCAGGATGAATATAGGTGCCGCCGTCAAAACCAGGGCAAGAAGTACGCATAAACACCGTTTTCTCAAACTTTTCTCTCCGTTTCGGTATAAAAATTAGGGGTTGTTTTCCACTGCTTCGGCATCGTTATGGCCTGTGGGTAAAAACGTTTACGTTATCAGAATATCAGTTTACAGCCGCCCAAAACTATTTTTTGCGCGAACGGTATTGGTTTTTGTTGTAAACGGTCGAAAGAGGGCGGAGATCATCTTCTGAACCTGACATCATGTTTACAAATACCAGCACGAAAAGACATGCAATAATGGGATAACCACTGTCCTGCATCAGCATATCATAGGAACAGGACTTAAAAACGGGGGTGGTTTCGTGGTAACGTGGTGCAACGATCAGCCGGAATTTCAAGCCTCTGAAAGAATAGTATCCTTGGTATATCATCCACCGGAAATATCACCCGGAACGCTTGGGACAATCGTTGCGCCCCATGTCGGGAGCTTATATGCCGTGCAGCTGCCAACGGGAGAACTTCACCGTTGGTTTGATCGCAGTGAGCTTCAACCATACGATCAGCAATATGACCAGATAGAAGTACTTCCTTCGGGCATATACGCCACAATTGTTTCTACAGACGGTCACGGGAATATGACTGCCGGCACAATTGTAAAGATTGTGAAAGCGATCGAGCAGGTGGTTTACTATGACCTGATGATAGACCGACATGGATACCACCGCTGGTTGGCAGAGTTTGAGATCGTCCCATACTCTGTCTTTTAATGGACCGTAAGCACAGTAGGGGTATGTATTTCACATACCCCCTACTGAAATCTGAACTGGCTACACTAGCGGGCTGGCTGGAAGCATAGAATCACTCCTTCTGTTGGCAGTGGGAATTTTAATCCAATTTTCATCTGTTTTGCATTTCCTTACAGGATTACTCTGCTATGCTCAAAAAAAATCTTAAAGAGGGCGGTAGGGTGTTGTGATAGGATTATTCGGACTTGCGTTGGTGCTGTTTTTGGTGATTGGGCCGGTCTGGCTGGTATTTAAGCTTGTGTTCTTCGCTATGACATCAGTTTTTCGGGTTGCCTTTTGGGTGGTACAGGGCGTGATATTTCTGGTTTGCTTTTTGTTTAGCGGCGGGCTGATTGCTTTTTTGGGCATTTTCTTTCTGCTCAATATTCTCGCCTTGCCCGTCATTTTCCTCTGTTCCAGAAGGTAATTTGCCAGGATTAAACATAAGAGAGAGCGCATCACCGAAAGTGAAGCGCTCTCTCTTATGTTCGTTTGCTCGTTCCCTTAATGCGATGCGCCTACCGCCTCGCTGCAATAGGGCAGCACCAGGACGATGCGCGTTCCGATATCCTTGCGGCTAAGCAGTTCTACATGGCCGCCATGGCGGTCCACGATCCACTTGGCGATGGACAGTCCCAAACCGGTTCCCCCCGTTTTGCGGGCGCGGGATTGATCCGACCTGAAGAAACGATCAAAGACATGTGGGAGGTCCTGCTCAGGAATGCCGATGCCGTTGTCCGATACCGACAGTTCGACATTGCTGCCGTCCCGCTTGGCGGCAATACGGATATGTTCCCCGGCGGGAGTGTACTTGATGGCATTGTCCACGAATATGCGCAACGCCTGCTTGATGAGCTGCGCGTCGCCGTATACGGTGAGCGCCGGGATGATGGAAGATTCGTAGGCGTGAGCCTCGTCGATCATCTTGGTTTCCGTCAGCACCTCCTCCGCGAGGGAGGAAACGTCCACCAGGCCGGTTTTGAGTACGATGGAGTCGTTGTCGCTGCGGGCCAGGAACAGCAATTGCTCCACCAAATCCTTCATGCTGGCCGCCTCGCTTTTGATGGCGTCGATGGATTCCTGCAAGGTCTGTTCATCCTGCTTCCCCCAGCGGTCCAGCATGTTGGCATAGCCCTGGATCACCGCGATGGGCGTACGCAGCTCATGGGACGCATCCGATACAAAGCGCAGTTGGGATTGGTAGGCGGCATCCAGCCGATCGAGCATCTCATTGATGGCGTTGGCAAGCCCTTTGAGCTCCTGATGCTCATCCGCAATGACAATGCGGGTATTCAGCCGGTTTTCGGTGATGGTGTTCAGAGTCCGGATCGTACCATCCAGAGACGGGCTATCCACCGGCCTAATCGTACCATCCAGAGATGGGCTATCCACTCGCTGACGACTCTGCTCGTTGTCGATGGTGCGTGCAGCTGTTCGGGTCAGCTCGTAGATAGGCTGCAACGTGCGGCTGACCGAGCGGCTTACCGTAGAAATGCTGCGCAGCAGGCTTACTAGCTGCACGATCAAAAGCGCAACAAAGCACGCAAAGAATATGCGTACCGGGCGATCCCAATGATAAGTGATGAGCAGCAGCCGATTGGACTCCGGCGATGGGATGGTGACCGTATAAGTAGCCGAGTTCAGCCGGCTGAGGAGAGTTGGGCCGGAGGGAAAGCTGAGTTCCCTGGTGATACCCGGTGGAATAGTCGGATTGCGCTTAAGCAATTCCTTCTCAAGAAAGACAGGCAGGCGGAGGCCCTGGGGTTCTCCCAGTTCATATTGATATTCCCAGTCCGTAAGGAGAAGCTCCGTCTCGATACCTGGCTGCTTTAGCAGTTTCGGGCTTAGCTCCATCGCCTGCCACTCGGTCCATATAGCCAAGCTGAACACAAAAAGAAGCACCAACAGCACATCCAGCCAGAGCGTATGTGCAACGGAGCGCAGAAACTGATTGCCGGTGAGCCGCCAGGTAAGAGAGGCGCCCCCCTTTTTTTGCTTTGCTTGTGGCGCAATGGGGTTCATGCTTCCTCCGTAATCTGGACTACTGTTCCCTCAGCACATAACCTAAGCCGCGAACCGTGTGGATATATTTCACATCGAAGGTCTCGTCTATTTTTTGCCGCAGAAAGCGGATGTACACGTCCACGGTGTTGGTCTCTCCCTGATAGTCATATCCCCACACCCGCTGCAACAGCACATCTCGGGTGAGGACGATCCCCTTATTTTCCATTAGCAGCTGCAACAGATCGAACTCGCGCTTGGTCAGACTCAGCTCTACATCGTCCAAGCGGACGATATGCTTGGCCGGGTCAAGACACAGGCGCCCAATCTGTAACGTGTCCTGCGCAGGGCGGTTTTTCCGGAGCGTCACACGGGTGCGGGCCAGCAATTCCTCAATGGCAAAGGGCTTGGTGACATAATCGTCTGCACCACTGTCGAGGCCAGTCACCTTGTCCATGACCGAATCCCGTGCGGTCAATAGGATCACAGGCACACAAG
>JAEYSE010000109.1 GCA_023435025.1 Bacillota bacterium | reverse complement strand
CTCCTGGTCTATATATATGGCATTCGTGCTTGGTACTTTTTGTGCCCATTCGTTGCTTTCGCGCTTTACTATTTCAGCTTGGGGACGGCGTTGCATCTGTATGAAGGGCTATTAGGGCTGTTTAGTGCGGTATGTATTGCATCCCAATTCTTTTCGGGCTTGAGTTATGGGTTTGACTATGAACAGCTTCGGTATAAGAACGAGGCGGAGCAGCGTGAGAGAAGGAAATTCGGGAAATTCTATACAAGCGCATTGCTTTTGTGCTTGCCCAGTCTCCTTACGATCGGCCTGATCGAAATACCGAAACTATTTCGGTTTCTATAAAATTGGGTAGGCATATAAAAACGAAAGGGTTATCCCTTCCGTTTAAAAATCATTTTATTCAGCATTCGCCACCACGACCCGCACGCCGCGCTTTTCCGCCTCCTGCATAATCTCGTTTGGTGGCGGCGCGTCCGTCACCAGCACGTTGATGTCCTGAAGCGTAGCGAACGTAAAGGGAAGCGAACGGCCTATTTTGGAATGATCCATCAGCATAATCACGCGGGATGCTTTCTCGATGACCTTGCGCTTTAGCTGCTGCTCGCTGAATGAGCCGGATGTAAACCCACCGGTAAGCGAGTAGCCGGAGGTGGCCATAAGCGCGGTGTCGATGTTCACATGGTCCAAAAACGCCTCTGCCTGCGGGCCGGAAAACGAAAGCGTGTTGCCGCTTATTTGCCCACCCACCGAAATCACGTTGCAGCTTCTTCTTTGCGAAAGCTCAATCGCGATATTTGCGCCGCTGGTGATAATGGTGTAGTGCAGGTCCGGCAACAGCTTCGCCACGCCCATCAGCGTGCTGCCTGCGTCCATGTATATGGCATGGCTTGTTTCCACAAACTGCACAGCAGCGCGGGAGATGGCGCGTTTTTCTACCGTATGTTCCTGCGCACGCTGGCTGTACAGGCCTTCAATATCGGGCTGTATGGAGCGCATGGAAATCGCGCCCCCGCGCGTGCGGCGGATGGAGCCTTCCTGTTCCAGGTAGTTTAAGTCCCGCCAAAGCGTCATGCTTGAGCAGCCGCCGCAAAGCTCCAGCAGCTCCGCAACGGTTGCCTCGCCATGGATATCGATATAATCCCGAATTTGCGCGCGGCGTTCGTTGAGCATGGGTTGCCCTCCATCCGGTCAGTCTTTTGTATAGTATACGCCAGATGATGGAACACAACAAGCGATTTGTTATCAACTTAACAGGTTTTGTTCAAAAACGGGCGGTTTTATATCATTTCGGGAAGCAACTGTCTACATATGCCGCACGGAAGCGCCAAAAGGCATCAGGGCGAGCTGCGCAAGCTTAAAGCATTGCAGCCCGAACGGAATGCCCACGATGGTAATGCAGAACACCAGCCCCACCGCTGCGTGTATAATCGCAAGCTCCGCGCCGGTCAGCACGATCCACAGGATGTTGATCAAAATCGAACCCGCGCCGGAGCCAAATATAATCTCCTTGCCAAATGGGAAGAACGCGAGCTTTGCAAACTTAAAGCACTGAACGCCCCAGGGGATGCCTATGATGGTGATGCACCAGAAAAGCCCGGCGATCATCCAGCACAATCCCAGTATAATGCCGCCCAGAAGGAACCAAAGAAGATTCCCGATAAACCGCATAGTTGCCCCAATACCTCCCAAATAGCAATTTCCATCACATGGTACACCAACGTTTTCACTATGGCAACATAAAATATTTACGTTTCCGGTATGTTTTATTTTGCGTAACATGTTGTATACTTAGATTATGCTCATACATCATTATCTGCCCGCCTCGGGCCAATACAAAGACAGGAGGATTTAAATCCATATGGCAAACGAAGTCCGGTTTTACCGCTGTAAACATTGCGGCAATTTTGCTCTCATGCTCCATGCTTCCGGTGCACCCATGACCTGCTGCGGGGACATTATGCAGGAAGTAGAGCCGAATACCGTTGACGCCGCCACGGAAAAGCACGTTCCCGTCACCACTGTGGATGGCGATACCGTGAAAGTGGCTGTGGGCTCCGTGGCGCATCCCATGGTACCCGAGCACTTTATCCAGTGGATCTATCTTGAAACGAATCTGGGCGGGCAGTATAAATACCTTTCTCCTGGCGAAGCGCCCGTAGCCGCGTTCAAACTCGCGGAGGGTGAGAAAGCGGTTGCCGCATACGAATACTGCAACCTCCACGGGTTGTGGAAGGCCGCGCTGTAAAGTCCGGTTTGTCATGTCGTTTTTGCCCCGCGTTTATGGGCAGGGCTAAAACTACGGAATAACAATTCGAATGGAAAGCCGCCTACCCTGTTTACAGGGTGGCGGCTTTATGTTTCTCTTCGCATCCATGCTCGTGGAGTACAAGAAAGGAAGCAAGCCAATTCCGTTTATGTCAAATTGGCTTGCGGTCAAATTACTGATGTCCAAATCTGTGCGTACACTTTTTTAACAATCGATGATAGATCGGCATATCTTCGGCAATCGCAGACACCGCCTCAAGCTTTCCGGCATGAATCATCTCCTCTATACGAAGCGCGATCCAGGAATCGCCAATTCCAAGTTGGTATTTACCAAGCACCCGTCCGACAATCATTGCTTCGTGAAATTCCTCGTCTTCTGCTTCGATTTCGCGAAGGATAAAGTCGTCATAGAGCTTTTCTGAGGCGCTGACCAACCGTCCATTCATTATGGCCCGCAAAGGCGCGTTCTCCTCCTGAAGCTCCTGCCAATGAGATGCGCAGCTTTGCCTGAATACCGGCGACACAGGCTTTTGTGAGGCAAGATATCGATGCCACTCTTGGGGAGCCATTTCGCTCCAGCTGCTTTTTCGCACGATGTTTCCTTTTTCATCAGTTTCCCATTCCGGAAGCTTGACAATAAAAACCTCTCCGCCATGCCCTTCCCACTGATTCAACTGTCCCATGAACCAGTAAAGCCCGCACATTTCATCAGGCTGATTGCTATACCAGATTCGAATGGATTCTCCCGTTACCCAGCGCTCCCGAACCATTTTCAGGTATTCATTTGCCCTTTTCAGTATTTCCTGAGCCGCCTTGCGCCCCTCATCATTCGGATAGACGCTGTATAAGTGTTCCAACGTCTGCTTCCGCTTGATACCGGGCTGATTCTCTGAAATATCCCCAACGCTCAGCGCCAAATTGAATCCATAGATATCTGCTGAATTTCCACCCATGGGGGTAGCGCTCTCCCACGCCAAGCGCGCCTTTTTTGCTGCTTCTCGTTGAGCGGCTTTCACTTCCGCCTTGGTTGGCTTGGTTCCGTCCGTATGACTAACGATAACGCCAATGGACCCACCCTGATATTTCCCCTTGCCATAGTGTTGTGCCATTTTGAGACTCCCACAGGCACTATCGCTGAATACTATCTCGATCATGATAATATATATGTCCTCTCCAAGTCTCATCGGAAGTTCTAAATGACTTGAAAATTATTTTTTCCTATACTATATCACTCGTAACGGCTCCGCTCAATTGTCCCTATCTGCAAGCCTTCAGTTGGCACTTTGGGCAATGTTGACCTGAAGTGGGCATAAAAAAATTCATAGGGACATATCGTAGAGACGGCCGGAATGAAAAGGACGGGTTTTACGGATTTGGAGATTGCGGGTTCGATGCGCTTACGGTATAATAAATACAGGAAAAGAAGCGAGTTATTGGAAATTTCTGTTGATTGCTCTGGTACATCTTTTCGCTTTCAACCGTTAACGCCTTTACACAAATTGCACGGGTTCTTTGTGAAGACGCGCAGTGTCTTTTGCATCTCTTTTCTTTACTAGGCGCTTCATTCCAAACGCATTCAATGGTATCATAAAAGGAACAGACCATCCCATTTCTCATCTTAAATAGTTAGGAGGTGCGGCCTTTGGCATCGGAGCATGACCTGACGGCGCTGTATTATTTTAATACCGGCGAAAGTGCGTGCGCATATGAAACGCTGGGTGCGCACCCAACGAAAAACGGCTGGCGCTTTATGGTGTGGGCGCCCAACGCGTGCGCCGTGCATGTGGCGGGCAGCTTTAACGACTTCGACGCAAAAGCGGATGCCATGCGCCGCGTAGGCGATACCGGCGTATGGGAGCTTACGCTGGAACACTGCAGGCGGGGGGATGCGTATAAATATGTCATCACTGCGCAGGATGGCACGCTCTATTGGCGGGCAGATCCATACGCTACCCGCATGGAAGAACGGCCGGGGACGGCGTCGGTGTTGTGGGGCATTCCCTCCCATGCCTGGGAAGACGGCACGTATTATGAAGCGAAAGAGGGGAAAGACCCATATTGCGAGCCCATGAACATATACGAAGTACATTTGGGCTCGTTCCGCCATGGCCTGAGTTACCGCCAGCTGGCGGAAGAACTGGTGGATTATGCGGCGGATATGGGCTATACGCATATAGAACTGCTGCCCATCGCAGAATATCCTCTGGATATGAGCTGGGGTTATCAGGTTACGGGGTATTACGCTGTCACCAACCGGTACGGCGCGCCCGAAGACCTCATGTATTTTGTGGACCGCGCGCACGGGCGCGGCTTGGGTGTGCTGCTCGACTGGGTGGGCGCGCATTTCCCGCGGGACGCGCATGGGCTTAGGCTGTTTGACGGTACCCCGTTGTACGAGCCGGAGGACCCGCGCCGCAGCGAGCAGCCCCAATGGGGCACCATGCTGTTCGATTATGGCCGCACACAGGTGCAGAGTTTTCTCATATCCAACGTATTCTATTATTTAAAGGAATTCCATTTTGACGGCCTCCGGGTGGACGCGGTGAGCTGCATGCTCTATCACGATTACGGCCGCTCGGGCACGGGCTGGCTGCCCAATATGTACGGCGGAAAGGAAAACCTGGAAGCTATCGCGTTTTTAAGAAAGCTGACCACGCGCTTAAGAAAGCAGTGGCCGGATGGCGGCAGGCTGTTGATCGCCGAGGAAAGCACATCCTTCCCATCCGTGACCAAGCCTGCGGAGGAAGGCGGCCTGGGCTTCCATTTTAAATGGAACATGGGGTGGATGAACGATACCCTTTCCTATATGGAAAAAGACCCGGTCTATCGAAAATGGCATCACGACAAGCTGACGTTCTCGCTCTGCTACGCGTTTTCGGAAAAGTATGTGCTGCCCTTCTCGCATGACGAAGTGGTGCACGGCAAGCACTCCATGCTCGATAAAATGCCGGGCGATTACTGGCGCAAGTTCGCGCAGCTCAGGTTAACGCTTGCCTACCAGTTCGCGCATCCGGGCAAGAAGCTCAATTTCATGGGCAACGAGTTCGGCCAGTTCATTGAATGGCGCTACGACGAAGGGCTGGACTGGCTGCTGTTAGATTACCCCATGCACCGTAATATGCAGGCGTTCGCGCGCGTGCTCAACCGCTTTTATAAAAACAACCCCGCGCTCTATGAAAAGGACGACGGATGGGAAGGTTTTGATTGGGCCAGCGTGGACGACGGCGCACATTCCGTAGTAGCCTTCTTCAGAAGGGATGCAGAAGGGCATGCGCTTCTCTGTGCGTTCAATTTTACGCCCGTGCCCTGGGAAAATTACACGTTGCCTGTGGTCATGAATGCAGAGCTTCATGAGGTGCTCTCCACCGACGCGCATGCGTTCGGCGGTACGGGGGACTGGCACAATATTTCCCCGCTGCTTGCAATCGGTAAACCAAAGCTCAGGCTCCCGCCGCTTGGCGCGGTGTTCTTCCGGGTAGACGAGCTTACGCAGGAAGGGCAGAGCGCGGCGACATAAAACCATTCCGGATTAGAAAACGGTTACAAGCTTTACACGATACTTTCCTGTAAAAGGAGGATGCGCATTGAGAAAAAAACAGATCGTCGCCATGCTGCTTGCCGGGGGGCAGGGGAGCCGGCTTGGTATCCTCACCTCCAACATGGCAAAGCCTGCGGTACCCTTTGGCGGCAAGTACCGCATTATCGATTTTCCGCTCTCCAACTGCGTCAATTCGGATATCGACACCGTCGGCGTATTGACACAGTACCAGCCGCTTGAACTCAACGCCTATATTGGCAACGGCCAGCATTGGGATCTGGACCGTAACAGCGGCGGCGTATTCGTGCTTCCGCCCTATGTCAAGGGCAAGGGTGGGCAGTGGTATTCGGGCACCGCCAACGCCATCTACCAGAACCAGATGTTTGTAGACCAGTACGATCCCAAGTATGTGCTCATACTCTCCGGCGATCATATCTATAAAATGGATTACAACGCGATGCTCGCTTACCACAAAAAGCAGAAGGCGGGCTGCACCATTGCGGTATTCCAGGTGCCGATAACAGAGGCGCACCGCTTCGGCATCATGAACGCGGACGAAGACGGCCGCGTCAAATCCTTTGATGAAAAGCCCAAGGAGCCCAAGAGCGATCTTGCGAGCATGGGCGTGTATATATTCGACTGGCCGCTTCTGAAGAAATACATGCAGGCGGACGCGGAGGACCCGGCTTCCGAAAATGATTTCGGGCAGAACATCATACCCGCCATGCTCAAGCAGGGGGAGCGCATGTTCGCCTATGCCTTCCACGGGTATTGGAAGGACGTCGGGACCATCGGCTCGCTCTGGGCAGCGAACATGGACCTTCTGGAGATGCCGCCGCTTTTGGACCTCTACGATCCCGCGTGGCGTATCTACAGCCGAAACCCCATCCAGCCGCCGCATTATGTTTCCTCCAATGCGAAGGTGGAGCGGAGTATTGTGACCGAAGGGTGCGAGGTCTATGGGCGTGTTCAGCATAGCGTGCTGTTTGCTGGCGCGCATGTCGCCGAAGGCGCCGAGGTATATGACAGCGTCATCATGCCCGGCGCACGCATTCATGCGGGCGCGAAGGTGTACAAGGCGATTATCGATGAGCGCGCCGTGATCGGCCGCAACTGCATTGTGGGGGATACGCTGCGTGAAGGCGTCACGGTGGACAACTCTCTCACCGGGGACATCACGCTTGTCGGCTACGATATGTCCATTCCCGATTATGCCTCCCTGCCACGCGGCATGGTGGCCACCCGCGAAACGCTCGGGTATCTGTACAAAAAGGGAGGGGACGCGTTATGATTTCCAACGCATTCGGCATCATCTATACCGGCGATAACGACAACATGCGCTTAAAGGACCTTACCTACTCCCGCTCTGTCGCCGCCGTCCCCTATGGCGGGCGCTACCGCTGCATCGATTTTATCATGAGCTGCATGGTCAACTCTGGCCTCACCAACATCGGCCTTATTACGCAAAAGAACTACCATTCGCTTATGGACCACTTGGGTTCCGGCAAGGAGTGGGACCTGGACAGAAAGCGCGATGGCCTGTTCATGCTGCCACCATTTGTCACGAGGGACAACGTGGGTTTATATCGCGGTACGGTGGAGGCGCTCAAAAGTGTGTCGGGCTATATCCGCAGGAGCACGCAGCGCTATGTGATACTCTCGGGCAGTTATACCATATTCAATACCACATTCCACGAAATGCTGGAACAGCATGTAGAAACGGGCGCTGATATCACAATCATGTACAACGACGTGGAGGGCTTGGATTCCGAGGCGCAGTACGAGGACCTCCGGCTGACGCTGGATGACCGCTCTCGCGTTACGGACATGGAATACAACCCCTACCGACCCTCCGGGCCGCACAAAAGCTGCGACGTGGTGCTCATGGAAAAGACGCTGCTCGAATACCTGGTAGAGGAAGCCAGTGCCCACGGCCTATATGATTTTTCGCAGGATATATTGATGCGCAATATTCACAAGCTGCGCATATTCGGCTGGCGCTATAATGGCTATGTGGCTAGGCTGAATTCCCCCAACTCCTTTTTCGCCGCCAATATGGCGCTGCTGCAAAAGGACGTGCGGCAGGATCTCTTTAACGCCGAGCACCCCGTCTACACCAAGGTAAAAGACGAAGTCCCCGCCAAGTACGGCCCGCGTGCCGTGGCGAAAAACTCCATTGTGGCCGATGGCTGCGTGGTGGATGGCGAAATCGAAAACTGCGTGCTCTTCCGCGGCGTGTATGTGGCCGAAGGCGCGAAATTAAAGGATTGTATCGTCATGCAGTCCGCCCAGGTGCAGGAAAACAGTGAGCTTTCCTACGCCGTGCTCGATAAATCCGTCATCGTAAAGCGCGGCCGCCGCATCAGCGGGTATGAGAGCTTCCCGGTAATACTGCGCAAAGGCAGCGTGGTGTAAGAGGAACGATGGAGACCTGTCGAGGGCTTTGCCCTCGAGGCTCCACAGTTGGCAATGGTCGTGTTGCGTTGCGGAAAACCGCTGCCCTGCACTTCCTGAGGGGAAACGTAGTTTTCTCACAATAAAAAATAATCGTCGGATCTTAAGACGCCGATACCGCTACCCATCAAGATGGTTTATTACTTCCGGGCCGCCCATACCAGGGCGGCCCTTTGCGTTTACTTGACTTTTTTTACAGTACAGTATTAAATGAAGCGTGTACGAACAAAACAAAAAGAGGAAGCGCATATATGGCGAAAAAAGGGATACAAAACAACTGCCCGTACTGCGGCAAGACGGTACGCGTAAAACAAACAAAAACGGAGCACGCCTACGGCTCGCCGGTGCGCGCGTGTGAACATTGCAAAAAGACGTATATCGACCGCTATTACCGCGAGCTTGCCCTGGAAGACCCGAGCCGGATCGACCGCAGAAGGATCGCGCCAAAAAACGTGGCGATGCTGCTCTTTGGCGCATTGCTCATCGTACTGAGCGATTTTCTCTTTTCCGGGGCAAAGGACGTCGTCATCCGGGTGCTTTTGAGCGTACTGGGCGGGCTTCTTGCGTTGAGCGCCACGTGGGTTATCATAACAGAATACAGGAACTACGACGCGCGCATGAAATTCTTTGAGGAAGAGCGCGCTGAATCCGAAAAGAGATTATCTGACCCAGAGTACGCGCAGAAATTAAAAAACGCGGGCTACCATGTACCCGAAAGGTATCTTTAACCGTTTTTTCCGCCAATAATGCGCGTTTATCAATCATGAAAAGGGCGCTTTCCCCACACCATAGTAGGGAAGCTGTGTTCATAGGTTGGAAAACATCGTATCGGCGGTGGTTTGCACGCCGTACTTTGTTGCTCGTCGGTTAAATACGCCTGAGGTATTCGCCCTCCTCGCGCCTCGTCCGGCGTGAAATTATCCTGCCGCTCCGGCATTTTCACCTATGAAGACGGCTTCTGCGTAGACTTTACCCGAGTTTTATGCCATAGTAGTAAAAAAGGGTTATCATAACTGAATTTGCCTGTGGGAGGAACCTATGAAACTTCTTTTTGCGGCATCGGAAGCCGTACCCTTTGTCAAGACGGGCGGTCTGGCGGATGTCGCGGGTACGTTGCCCGCGGCGCTTGCAAAGGCGGGGGTGGATGCGCGTGTCATATTGCCCAAGTACCGGGATATCGATCCGAAATGGAAAGCCCAAATGACGCATATCGCGGATTTTTATGTCACAATGGGCTGGCGCAGGCAGTACTGCGGGCTGGAAAGCATCGTATTAGAGGACGTCATCTATTACTTCGTGGACAATGAATTCTATTTTGCGAGGGATAGCGTATACGGCAGCGGCCAGGAGGAAGGGGAGCGGTTCGGCTTCTTCTGCCGCGCGGTATTGGAAGCCCTGCCGCACATCGGCTTTTTCCCGGAGGTGCTGCACTGCAACGATTGGCAAACGGGAATGATCCCCACGCTTTTAAAGCTTCAGTACATGCATCTGCCGCAGTATAGCCGCATCCGCACGCTGTTTACCATACACAATCTCAAGTTCCAGGGCGTGTTTGAATGGGGCCAGATCGACGAGCTGTTCGGCCTGGGCGCGAAATATTATACGCCGGATTATCTGGAGTTCTACGGCGGCATCAGCTTCATGAAGGGCGGTATCGTGTTTTCAGACCGTGTGAGCACCGTAAGCCCCAGTTACGCAAGCGAGATACAGTCCCCCTATTACGGGGAGCGGCTGGACGGGCTTTTACGCATGCGCGTGCATCAGATGAGCGGCATATTGAACGGCATCGATTATGACACATGGAACCCAGCCACGGACAAGGCGATCATTGAAAATTACGATATGGAATGCCTTGCCGGGAAAGCCGCCTGCAAGGCGGCGCTGCAAAGGGAGTTCGGCCTGCCGGAGGAGGATGTGGCGGTAATTGCCATCGTGTCCCGCCTGACGGAGCAAAAGGGGCTGGATCTTCTGGAACGGGTGTTGGACGACGTGATGAAGCAGCCCGTACAGCTCATCGTCATGGGCCAGGGGGAAACGCATTACCACGAAATGTTTCTCTGGGCACAGTGGCGCTATAAGGGAAAGGTCGCGGCCAGGTTTGACTACAGCGAGCCCATGGCGCACCGTGTGTACGCGGGTGCTGACATATTCCTGATGCCCTCCCGGTTCGAGCCCTGCGGGCTATCACAGCTCATCGCACTACGCTACGGCACGGTGCCCCTGGTGCGGGAAACGGGCGGCTTAAGGGATACGGTGGAGTCGTACAACAAATATACCGATGAGGGCACCGGCTTTTCCTTCTCCAATTACAACGCGCATGAAATGCTCTTTACAATTGAGCGCGCGATACAGTATTATCTCGATCACAAGCTATGGGCGCGGCTGATGCGGCGCGGCATGGCGGCAGATTTCGGATGGGACCGCTCTGCGGCAAAATACCTCGCGCTCTACAACGAAATGCAGGGTATCCCCCAAAGCCGAAGCGGCCGCGCGTATATCGCGGAGGATGGGCCGAAAGTCACCTGAGGCGCGGGGCGCTCGGGCGAAGACTGTCGAATAAGCGTTGCAGGTTGGCCTCCAATTTGCTATCATTCACTCATACACGGTGCATGGTACAAATGGAGGCCGTTTTGCGCCGCCGGTTGCCGCGCGCGCTGATCAAGCGGGGTCGCGGTTGGAAGGAAACACAATGGAAGACAAAGAGAGACGTGCGCAGAAGAACGCCGCGCATTCCAAACGCCCCAAAAAAGAGAAACAAACCGTCCAACGCACCCGCAAGCGGGGGGATGCGTTGGACTCTTCCGTAACCCCTGAAAAAGGAAAGAAAAAGCGCGGCGTATGGTGGAAAGTCCTGCTGGGCGCAGGATTGCTGCTGGGCGGCACCGTTATTGCCGTGCTGCTGCTTGGCGGTACGCTGTTTTTGCGCATGTCCCGCCCCGGAGATACCGTATTCTCGGAGGAGGACAACGGTACGCCCGCGCCTACGCTAGCAATCACACCCACGCCGGTCCCCACGCCCGTCGTTACACCGAAGCCGGGGGCAACGCCCGAACCCACGCCCAAGCCTACGCCGCAGCCTCTGCACGATCTTTACCCGCAGACATTTTTAACGGACGCGCAAAAAGCGGCAATTGGAGCACAGAACGCAAATACATCGGAGTATACGAATATACTGCTTGTTGGGGTGGACCGGCGCGGTACGCGCGGAAACTCCAATGCGGATGTGATTATGGTCGCCTCCATAGACCGCCACAACGGCAGGCTGAAGCTGACGTCGTTGCTGCGCGATCTCTATGTGCCAATAGAAGGGTACGAGCCCGCGCGCATCAATTCGGCGGCGGCTAAGGGCGGCATCCCGTTGCTGTTGAATACGGTAAATTCCGCGCTGCAGATGAACATCAAAAACTATGTCCTTGTGGATTTTTCCATGTTTGAGGACATTGTGGATAAGCTTGGCGGCGTCACCGTGCGCATGAGCGCGGCGGAGATTTCTGCGGCCAACGACAATATCGCCGGGCTCAATAAGCAAAGGAACGTAAGCTATCTGTGGGATGGCTTCATATTCGCGGAACCCGGCAACGTAAAGCTGACCGGAAAGCAGGCGTTAGGCTACGCGCGCATCCGGCATCTGGACAGCGATTTTGTGCGTACCAATCGCCAGTTCAAGGTGCTCACCGCCATATTCGCAAAATTCCGCTCCAAGGACATTACCAAGCAGTACAAGCTTTTGTATGACCTCATGCCCATGGTGGAAACCGACCTTACTCCCGCGCAGATCATTGATATGGCGATTGCCGCGCTTTCCATGGACACGCAGGGGCTTTTGCATATGGCCGTTCCCCAGGACGGATATTATAAATCCGGCCGCGTTGGCGGAAGCTCCGTGCTGATCATGGATATGCCTATGCACGCGTGGCTGGTGCACCGTTTTATCTACACGAGTGTCGAGGAGCCGGATGAAGCCAAGGTGCTTTCCGGCGGCAAGTCTCTTCCGCCGCGTACGCCCGGCCCCACGTTACCGCCCACGCCCATGCCGTCCTTGCTGCCGGGAGAAACGCCGCAGCCGCTTCCGACGGATACTCCGCTTCCGGCGGATACCCCGGTACCCGATATCCCGGAAATACCGGAAGCCGTTGGTTGAATGCTGCGGGAAACCGCCGATGACAGCCTTTTTATTCAATAAAAGAAAAAGCGGCAAGCGCCGTTATGGGCTTGCCGCCATTCTTCCGTTTGAAATGTGACCGATTATTCCTCGGTTTCCTCTTCGTCCTCTACGTCGATTTCGCCCAGACGCTCTTCCACGATCGCGGAAAGGACGTCCATCAGGTTTTCGTCCGCGGGGAGGAATTCTTCCGTGTCGCCGTTGACGACGACTTTCATAATATAAACATCCTGCTCGGCGCAGGCACAGTCCTCGTCCTCGCACTCGCAGTCAGGAACATCCGAAAGATCCATCAGTACGGCATATTCCTGGCCTTCGTAATCGAAATAATCGATGACGTCCAACTCGAACTCGTTGCCCTCATCATCGGAGAATACGACGACATCCCGTTCTTCTTCCATGGTTTTACACCACCTCTCGCAATTTGGTTTCATTGTATCGCATGGCGACAAGCTTTTCAATGGCTGAATTGCGGCGGCGGCACCATAAAAGCGCAGAGATTGGGTCAGAGCCGCGGCCAATTCGTTTCTTATTGTAGTATAGCCTGCAGAGCGGCGGAAAAACGCCGATGAAAACAAAATTTTATTTAGAAAACCTAAAAATTTTTGTTGGTTTCTTCCTGTAAGTATGATATATTGATTTTAGGAAAGCGAGGGTAATGATCGTGATGATGGAATTCCTCAAACGGCTCGCCGTAGCGCTTGGAAAACAGTTCGGCGACAACTGCGAGGTGGTGGTACACGACCTGACCAAGGCGGAGAACACCATTGTGGCCATCGAAAACGGGCATGTCAGCCACCGCAAGGTCGGGGACGGACCTTCCCACATTGTGCTTGAGGCTATGAAGAAGGAATCAAGCGAGCTTCATGACCACCTTGGCTATCTGGCCCGTACGCATGACGGGCGCATTGTCAAATCCAGCACCATATTTATTCGGGATGAATCCGGCAAGGTTGAAGGCATTCTTTCCATCAATTACGACATCACCGGGCTTTTGATGGCCGAAGGCGCCGTCAAATCCATACTCAACCACGACAACGGCGAAAAGCCAGAACGTATCCCGCAGAACGTCAACGACCTTTTGGACGATCTCATCGATCAAAGCGTTGCAAACGTCGGCAAGCCCGTGGCGCTCATGTCCAAGGAGGACAAGATCCGCGCCATACAGTATCTCAACAACGCCGGCGCGTTCCTCATCACCAAGAGTGGAGACAAGGTCTCCAAGCATTTCGGCATTTCGAAGTACACGCTATATTCCTATATCGACGCAAAGGGCTAAAAACTGCCGCCCGGTAAATACTGATAAAAGCAAAGGCACCAGAAAGGAAGGAACACACAATGGACTTTTCCGCGATCCGCAAAGCGTCTGAAGCGTACCTGCCCCAAATGACCAAGTTCCTGCGCGACCTTATCGCCATCCCCAGTGAAAGCTGCCAGGAGGAGGGCGTTGTCAAGCGCACCATCGAGGAAATGAAAATGCTGGGCTTTGACAAGGCCGAGATCGATGGCCAGGGCAATGCGCTCGGCTGGATGGGCAACGGCAAAAGGATCATCGCGTTCGACGGTCATATCGACACCGTAGGCGTCGGTAACATCGGCAACTGGAAGTTTGACCCCTACAAGGGTTTTGAAAGCGAAACCGAAATCGGCGGCCGCGGCGGCTCGGACCAGGAGGGTGGCGTGGTTTCCGCCGTGTACGGCGCAAAGATCATGAAGGACCTGAACCTGATCCCGGAAGACGTTACCATACTCGTTACTGCTACCGTGCAGGAAGAGGATTGCGACGGCGTCTGCTGGCAATACATCCATAACGAAGGCAAAATCACGCCCGAGTTCGTGGTTTCCACCGAACCGACCGACGGCGGCATTTATCGTGGCCACCGTGGGCGCATGGAAATCCGTGTGGACGTGCAGGGCGTTTCCTGCCACGGATCCGCGCCCGAGCGCGGCGACAACGCCATTTACAAAATGGCCGAAATCCTCCTTGACGTGAAGGCGCTCAATGAGAATGGCTGCACTGAGGCCGATGAGATCAAGGGCCTTGTGAAGATGCTTGACCCGAAGTTTAACCCCGAGCATTACGAGGACGCGCAGTTCCTGGGCCGCGGCACCGTCACCACCTCGGAGATATTCTTCACCTCCCCGAGCCGCTGCGCGGTTGCGGACTCCTGCTCCGTTTCCCTTGACCGCCGCATGACTGCGGGCGAAACATGGGAATCCTGCCTCAAAGAAATCGAAAACCTGCCTGCCTGCAAGAAGCACGGTGCGAAGGTTTCCATGTACATGTACGATCGTCCCGCATGGACGGGCCTCGTGTATGAGACCGAATGCTATTTCCCCACATGGATCAACAAGGAAACGGCTCCCCATGTGCAGGCTGTTGTGGACGCGCACAAGGCGCTCTACGGCGACGAGCGCATCGGCGATCCCGCTTCCATGCATCTGCGTAAGCGCCCCCTCACCGACAAGTGGACATTCTCCACGAACGGCGTTTCCATTCAGGGCCGCTATGGCATCCCCTGCGTGGGCTTCGGGCCTGGCGCTGAGTCCCAGGCGCACGCGCCCAACGAGGTCATCTGGAAGCAGGATCTCGTGACCTGCGCCGCCGTATACGCCGCAATCCCCGGCCTTTACAAGGGCAAGAGCGGCGAGGACGTCGTGCAGTTTCGCGCGGGCAAGACCAACAACGATATTAAATAAAGCAGCCGCTGCTTAAACTATAAACATTTAGAGGAGATCAGCTATGAGCAACGTCAAAAAGTACACCGACAAACTCGAAAAGCTCAACTTCAGCAACATGTACGATGGCGACTTCTTCCTGACCTGGGAAAAGAGCCGTGAGGAGCTTGAAGCCGTGTTCACGGTAGCCGACGCACTGCGGCACCTGAGGGAAAACAACGTCTCCACCAAGATTTTTGACAGCGGCCTGGGCATTTCCCTGTTCCGGGACAATTCCACCCGCACCCGCTTCTCTTTCGCTTCCGCCTGCAACCTGTTGGGCCTGGAAGTGCAGGACCTCGATGAAGGCAAGAGCCAGGTCGCCCATGGCGAGACCGTACGCGAAACCGCAAACATGGTCTCCTTCATGGCGGACGTCATCGGCATCCGTGACGATATGTACATCGGCAAGGGCAACACCTACATGCATGAAGTTGTTGACGCCGTGACCGAAGGCCACAAGGCTGGCGTTCTGGAGCAGAAGCCCACACTCGTCAACCTCCAGTGCGATATCGACCACCCCACCCAGTCGATGGCGGATATGCTGCACCTCATCCATGAGTTCGGCGGCGTGGAGAACCTCAAGGGCAAGAAGATTGCAATGAGCTGGGCGTATTCCCCCTCCTACGGCAAGCCCCTCTCCGTTCCCCAGGGCATCATCGGCTTGATGACGCGCATGGGCATGGACGTTACGCTCGCGCACCCCGAAGGATATGAAGTCATGAGCGAGGTCGTGGAAGTGGCGAAGGCCAACGCCGCGCAGTTTGGCGGCAAGTTTGAAATCACCAACTCCATGGCCGAAGCGTTCAAGGATGCTGACGTTGTGTATCCCAAGAGCTGGGCGCCCTTCAAGGCGATGGAAAAGCGCACCGAGCTGTATGGAAACGGCGATTTCGACGGCATCAAAGCGCTGGAAAAGGAACTGCTCGCCCAGAACGCGCAGCATAAGGACTGGGAGTGCACCGAAGAGCTGATGAGCCTCACCAAGGACGGCAAGGCGCTCTACATGCACTGCCTGCCCGCCGACATCACCGGCGTGAGCTGCAAAGAAGGCGAAGTTGCGGCTTCCGTGTTCGAACGCTATCGCGATCCCCTTTACAAGGAAGCTTCCTTCAAGCCCTACATCATCGCGGCCATGATATTCCTCGCCAAGGTGAAGGACCCCAAGAAGGCGCTCCTCGATCTCGAAGCAAACGCCAAGAAGCGCTGGGACGGCGCTGCCGAGTAATCTGTGCTAACGTTGCCGTTGGCAAGACGCGATTGCAATTTGTGCCTAAAACCAGTAGAATAAGTACGAACCGGGGGGCTGCCATCAGGTCAGCCCCCTGCTTTTTCAGGCTTGTCCGTCTTTCGGCAAACTTTTTTAGGGAATACGGCTCTCAGGCTTTGTTTGGGCAGGCAATGACGCTGTTCCTGAATGGCAAGAGTGACGATATAAGTTAGTGGATTGATAGGAGCTATAGAAATGGGCCAGGAACGGCGCGCCATGCTGCAGATGCTGCTGTGCGGCATATTGTGGAGCTTCGGCGGCATCTTAATCAAACTTGTCCCCTGGAACGCGCTGGTCATCGCCGGGGTCAGAAGCGCACTGACGGCCGTGGTGATGTTTGCGTATATGCGCAAGAGCAACATGCGCATCCTAGTAACCAAGAGGACGCTTGCGATAGGTATCGCCACGTTTCTGCTGGTTGCGCTGTTCCTTTCGGCAAACAAGCTCACGACGGCGGCCAACGCAATCGTGCTCCAGTATACCGCGCCTATTTATGTGCTGATATTTTCAGCGGTGTTTCAGCATGCGAAGGTCCGGAGGGGAGACGTAGTTGCACTAATGCTTACCATGGTTGGCATAGGGCTGTTTTTCCTGGATCAGCTTGGCACGGGTTCTGTTTTGGGTGATTCGCTGGCGCTCGTTTCCGGCGTGTTCTTCGGGCTCATGTTCTTTTTAAGCGGCGGCGTCACGGAGGAAACGCGCATGAGCGGCCTGTTTCTGGGCCAGATCATGACGGCAATCGTGGGCATTCCGCTTGCGTTTGTATATGATACACCCATTACGACCACGGCAGTGGTTTGCATCGTGATATTGGGCGTGTTCCAGCTTGGAATTCCCTATATTCTGTACAGCAAGGCGGTGAAGCATTGCTCGCCGCTGATGTGTTCCATCATATCGGTGGTGGAGCCGCTGCTAAACCCCGTCTGGGTATTCCTTGCGATGGGAGAGCTGCCCAGTTCCTGGGCGCTTGTTGGCGGCGTGATCGTGCTTGTGACCATCACCCTTTGGTGCGTATGGAGCGCGAAAGAAAAACAAAAGGCGGCTGCGCTGGAGGAGCCTGCCGTTGCAGGGCAGAATGTTTCGCAGGTTTAAAAGGCCTGATTTCTTTGTATAGGAGTAGCTATGGACTATAACGTATCCAGCATACAGGTTATGGAAGGGTTGGACGCCGTGCGCATGCGACCGGGCATGTACATTGGCTCCACCGGCGCGCGGGGGCTGCACCACATGCTCTGGGAGATCGTGGATAACGCGATCGACGAGGCGGCAAACGGCTATGCCACGACCGTGGACGTTACCCTGCATGCGGACAATTCCGTAACGGTGGCGGACGACGGGCGGGGTATCCCTGTAGGTATCCATGAAAAATACGGTGTCTCCGGCGTGGAGCTGGTGTTTACGCAGCTGCACGCGGGCGGCAAGTTTGGAAACGACTCCTACGGGTTTTCCGGGGGCTTGCACGGCGTGGGCGCAAGCGTGGTGAACGCGCTTTCCGAATGGCTGCGTGCCGAGGTGTACACGCAGGGTCGTGCCTACGTGCAGGAGTTTCGATCCATACAGCAGAACGGAAAGATACTTTCCGGTCACCCCATGGCGCCGCTGACGGAAACGGGAAGGACGCGCAAACAGGGCTCGGTCATCACATTCATGCCGGACGCGCGTGTGTTTGAAACCGTGGAAATGAATTTTGACGTCATTTCCCGCAGGTTGCGGGAGCTTGCCTACCTCAACCGCGGCATTACCATGCGCCTAAAGGATGAGCATAAGGGAAAGCGCGAAGTCGAATATAAGTTCGAAGGCGGTCTTTCGGATTTTGTGCAGTATCTCAACGCGGACAAGACCCCCATATATTCTGCGCCGCTGTATTTTAAGGGCGAAAAGGACGGCATTATCGTCGAGGTCGCGATGCAGCACAACGACGGCTACGCCGAAAGCATATTCAGCTACGTCAACAACATCCCCACCACCGAGGGCGGCACGCATGAAACCGGCTTTAAGGCGGCGCTTACCAAGGTGATGAACGATCATTGCCGCAGGTCCGGTATATTGAAAGACAAAGACGCGTCCCTTTCCGGCGAGGACTTCCGGGAAGGATTGACCGCCGTACTCTCTCTCAAAATGAAGACCATACAGTTCGAAGGCCAGACCAAGACGCGCTTAGGCAACACTGAAGCCCGCCCGGCGGTGGAGTATGTGGTATCAGAACAGCTCATCCCGTACTTGGAAGATTTAAAAAACGCCGAGGTCGCTGCTTTGATTGCGGATAAAGCCATGAAGGCCGCGCGCGTGCGCGAGACGGCCCGCAAGGCAAAGACCATGGCGCGCGAAAAAAATAAGCTGGAGAATGCGCCGCTTGTCGGGAAGCTTTCCAGCTGCACCGGGCGCAACCCGCAGAAGAACGAGCTTCTCATTGTGGAGGGGGACAGTGCGGGCGGCTCCGCCAAGCAGGGGAGGGACAGAAGCTTCCAGGCGATACTGCCGCTTCGCGGAAAGCCTCTCAATGTGGAGAAAAAGCGGCTTGACCAGGTGCTTGAAAACGTTGAATTCCGCTCCATCATCACCGCAATCGGGACCGGGATTGGCGAGGACTTTGACATTACGCAAAGAAAATACGATAAGGTTATCATACTTTCGGATGCAGACCAGGACGGCGCGCATATCCGAGCAATACTGCTGACATTCTTCTACCGTTACATGAAGCCGCTCATCATGGAGGGGCATGTGTACATCGGCATGCCGCCGCTCTACAAGGTGCACAAGGGCGATAAAGTCATTTACGCCTACAATGAAAAAGAGCTTGCGGAAGCCGCGAAGGAACTTGGAAAAGGGTATCTTGTGCAACGCTACAAAGGCTTGGGAGAAATGAACCCGGAACAGCTGTGGGAAACCACCATGAACCCGGACAACCGCTCGCTTGTACGCGTGGGCATTGAGGATGCGGCGGATGTGGAACATATGGTGACGGTGCTGATGGGGGACAAGATCCAGTCCCGCAAGGAATATATCAGCGAGTACGCCAATTTCAACAAGCAGGACGCGTTCTTGGAAAAAGGCTACGCGGATAAGCAAGTAGCTATTCAGGAATAACAGAGAGATTTCACTGAAATTTATATTGGATAGTCCGCTTTCTTATGTTTCTTTTTGAAAAGAAGCGTACCTTTCCAACCGAGGTGATACCATGGCAAGAAAGCCACCGGAAAGCGCATTACCCCCACGCGGGGAAACCATACTTGAGCGTAATATGGACGACGTGCTGCATAACAGCATGCTGCCCTATGCGGAGCATGTCATATTGGAGCGCGCGTTGCCGCGCGTGGAGGACGGGCTAAAGCCCGTGCAGCGCCGTATCTTATATACCATGATGGAGCTTTCACTCACGCCGGACAAGCCGCACAGGAAGTCCGCGCGTATCGTGGGCGACGCATTGGGCAAATACCATCCGCACGGGGATAGTTCCGTGTACGACGCCATGGTACGCATGGCGCAGCCGTTCAACATGCGGGCGCAGCTCGTGGATGGGCACGGCAACTTTGGCTCCATAGACGGCGACTCGGCGGCGGCCATGCGCTACACGGAAGCGCGGATGACGCCGCTTGCCATGGAATTGCTGCGGGATATTGAAAAAGACACGGTGGAGTTCGCGCTGAACTTTGACGATACGCTTCATGAGCCGCAGGTTTTGCCGGGCAGGTTCCCAAACCTTTTGGTCAACGGCGCTTCGGGTATCGCAGTGGGGTTGGCGACGAACATTCCGCCGCACAATCTGGGGGAGGCGATCGACGCTGTGGTGGCGCAGATTGAAAACCCGGATATTACGCTCGATGGGTTGATGAATCACTTGCCTTACCCGGATTTTCCCACGGGCGGGTTGCTGCTGCAATCCAATGAAATCCGCGAAGCATATGCGACAGGCCGCGGCAAGCTGACCATGCGCGCAAAGACCCACTTTGAGACCGCAAAGAACGGCAAGACGCTCATCGTCATCACGGAAATTCCGTTTCAGGTCAACAAGGCGGCGATGCTCGAAAAAATACTCGCCGTGACACAGGAGAAAAAAGTCATGTTTGCGGGCGTGGCGGATATCCGGGATGAATCAGACCGCGAGGGCATGCGCGCCGTAATCGAGCTCAAAAAGGATACGGATGCGGAACAGACGCTCCAGTATCTGTTCAAATATTCCGACCTCCAGTGCACGTTCGGCGTCAACATGGTGGCGATTGCAAACGGTAAGCCACAGCAGATGGGGTTAAAGGAGATCATTACCCATTACATCCTGCACCAGAAGGAAGTCGTCACCCGCCGCACCAGGTATGAACTTGAGAACGCGAAAAAGCGTGAGCATATATTGGCGGGCCTGATGATCGCCATAGACAACCTCGACGCCGTCATCGCACTTATCCGCGCAAGCAAGACCGTCAAAGCAGCGCGGGAAGGGCTGATGCAGCGCTTTAACCTTACGGAAATTCAGGCTCAGGCGATATTGGACCTGCGCCTGCAGCGTTTGACCAATTTGGAGCTCTTAACCATCGAAAAGGAATACAAAGAAATCCTGGCGCTGATCGACCGGCTTAACGCGATACTGGCATCTGAAAAGAAGCTGATGGCGCTCATCAAATCGGAGCTTATCGAGGTCAAGGAAAAGTACGCCGACCCACGCCGCACGCAGGTAGTAAAGGGCAGTACGGAAATTCATGTGGACACCGCCGCGCTTAAAGTGGTGGACGACGTTGTTGTTACGATATACGATGGCCTCCGCGCCCGCAGAAATTTGGCAAAGAGCAACGCAAGTAATGGGGATGAAACGCCGCTGTTTACAATCCCCACCCGGACGGATAAAAACCTCCGCCTGTTTACGGACAAGGGCGCTTGCCTGTTGCTTGCTGTGGAGGCGCTTGCGGAAAACAAGGCAGGCAGCCGCCCCAACAACCTTGCGGCATTGCTACCATTTGAGGATAACGAACGGATCGTAGCAGCATTTGAGGAAAACGACGAGGGGCTACTCTACTTCATCACCGCGCAGGGCTATGTCAAGTGCACGCCCGCTGCCCAGTACAACACGCGTAACAAGCGCATCGCCGCCGTCACGCTAAAGGATGGGGACAGCGTGCTTTGTGTGGAATACGGGCGCGAGGAAACGTTGCTCATGGTAACAAAGCTTGGCATGAGCATACGATTTGCGCTCAACACTGTGCCGGAAATGGGGCGCAATGCGGCGGGCGTCAAGTGCATCAAGCTTGACGATGGGGACAGTGTGATCGCCGCGATACAGGTACGGGAAGAAGGGGAACTCCTGACCATATCCGACCGCGGGTATGCAAAGCGCAGCCTGCTGTTCGATTACGAGATACAGGGCAGGAACGGCAAGGGCTTAAAGACGTTCGATTTCAAAAAGAACGGCAGCAACGGCACCCGTATCGCCGCGGCGTTCTATGTGTGTGAGCCGTTCGATATGGCGATCAAACAGCGTCATGGCACGGTGACGCGCGTTAACACCGAGGAAGTGCGCATTGAACAGCGCGCCAGCAAGGGAAGCATGCTGATACTTGTCATGCTGGACGACGACGTGGTGGCGGCGGACAAGATCGAATAGCAGAAATTGCGCGCAACAGAGTAAAATAAGTACGTATTTACGACTTGGGAGGAACAATGGAACTCAACAGCAGGCAACGGGCGCAGCTTCGCTCCATGGCGAACACCATGCAGCCCATATTTCAGATCGGCAAAGGCGGAGTAGGGCAGGAGATCATAGAGCAGCTTAATCTGGCGCTGGAAGCACGGGAGCTCATCAAAATTACAGTGCTGGAAACCGCGCCGGTCACTGCACGCGAAGCGGCGGAAGCCCTGAAGGCGCCATTGCGTGCCGAAGTCGTGCAGTGCATAGGCAGAAAGGTGACGCTTTACCGCCAAAGCCATGAAAACAAGCGCATCGATCTATGCAAATAATGTAAAGGCCAGTGGCGGGTGTCGGCGGAAATAGCTGAAGACATTCAGGCCTTAGAAAAATGAACGGCACATGTAGTGTTGATTTTGCCGAACATTATACAAATAAAAGCTTGTCAATGTGCGGAATTTTCGGTATACTGTACTGCATAGTCAGCAATGATGCTGACAATTTCTTATTGTATTTTACATACCGGAAGGAAGACATACATGGAAAAGTTAAAACGGAGCGAGCGTGTGGCGGCAATCACGCGGGCGTTGAGCTGCGAGCCGGGCAGGCTGTTTACGTTACGGGAGTTTGTGGAGTGGTTTGGGTGCGCAAAATCCACCCTGAGCGAAGACATCACCACCGTCCGCACAGTGTTGGGCAGGTATGGCCTCGGCATGGTGGAAAGCGTGAATGGCGCTGCTGGCGGCGTGCGCTTCTATCCCTTTAACGAGGACGCAGCGGATACCGCGTTCATACTCTCCGTATGCAAGGAACTTTCCGCAAAAGAACGCATCGTGGCCGGCGGCTTCTTATATACGGTGGACTTATTTTCGGATCCCCGCATATTGACGCGCATGGGGGAGATATTCGCAAAGAAATTCTTCCGCCTGCAGCCGGATGTGGTGGTGACGGTGGAATCTATGGGCGTACCCATCTCCCTGATGGTGGCGAAGGCTCTTGGCAAGCCGCTTGTGACCGCGCGGCGCGATAACCGCATTTCAGAAGGCTCGGTCGTTACGCTCAACTATATGAGCGCTTCGTCTAAGCGCGTGCAGACCATGAGTCTCCCGCGCCGCAGCCTGGTTGCGGGGCAGAAGGCGCTTATTATAGATGATTTCATGAAAGGCGGCGGCACCGCCAAGGCGCTTGTCGCCATGATGCAGGAATTCAACGTACAGGTCTGTGGTACGGGCGTTATCGTGGCTACGCAGGAGCCCCGCGTCAAGCGTGTGCAGGAGTATGTCTCGCTCATGACATTGGGCACCGTGGACGAGGAAGCGGGCTTTGCGGATATCCGCCCCGCGGACTGGCTTACAAAAGGCTGATCGCTTAAAAATCTCATAAAGGACTTAAACCGGCCCCATCTTTTACAGGATGGGGTTTTTATTTTGCGTACGGTCCGCGTAATTTGTCGCCATTTATCCTACAGGAAATATACGCCTTTCAAATCAAACCCAAATGAGACCAAAATGGGACACGAATAAGGCCGGTTTCGGGACAACCTGTTACCAGGAGATGGTTAAATATAGACATAACATGGTGGATAAGCACATAAGAGACTGATTTGTGTCTACCACTTAAGCGTTGGAACAAGAATAGAAAAGAAGGAGGGAAAGGTATGATGAGAAGAAAGTCGATCACCATACTCGCGGCGATTATGGCGTGGCTGCTGGTTGCAAGCACGGCGCTTGCCGTGGTGACAATCGAAGAAGATGCCGTGTATGCAAATGGACACGCCATTACGGTTGTGAAGGATGAAGCGTCCGGCGAAACACGTGTTACTTCGGATGATGAGACGGCCGGGTTGGCAGGCAATACCACCAACATTGCAGGACGTGACATCTACGGCGGTAAAAAGAACGGCGACTTAACAGGAAACACCAGCGTCACCATTGAAGGCGGTACCGTGGGAAACGTCTACGGTGGCGGCCATGATACCACTAACGATGGTAATACGGCAAACGTTACCGGCAGTACAACCGTTGTGGTGTCTGGCGGTACGGTAAATGGCAACGTATACGGTGGCGGCCATGCGGAAGGACAGGACGGGGCAGGATCTTCTGCTGCTGCTGCTCAGGCAAACGTGAGCGCCGGGGCCGATGTCGTAATTTCCGGCGGAACGGTTACTGGTGACGTATATGGCGGCGGTCATGCCGAAGGCGGCAATGCTACCATCAGTAAAGGTGGTGGAGATGCCACCGCGGACGTGAATGGCGGAACAGATGTTACGCTTTCCGGCGGTAAAGTAGATGATGTCTATGGCGGCGGCCATGCTGAAGGCGGCGATGACAAAGGCAGTGGCCCTAACAAGAAGGATGGTGGGTATGCCGATGCCGATGTCAACGGTGGCGCAACACTGCGGATAGGCGATGGCAGCGATTATGATGAAAAGACAACCAAAGGGAAGAAAGAAGGCAAAAACGCCAGCACACAAGTGACAGGCGCCGAGAACATTTACCATTTTAAGACAGGGACCGTAACCTTCAATTATATATACAATGGGGTTACCCAGTTTACTGAGACGAAAACGGCTGATGTCTACTCATCAGGGAATTGGGTTTCTCTCAGTTCCACTTGGGGCGGCAATAGCAACGTGAATGGTGGCAGCGGTACCGGTCGGGTCAAATATTCGTCTCCAACTGCTACTGTCAATATTACAGTCACCCCCAAGACCAAGCCGGGAACGGTCACGTTCAACTACGTGTACAATGGCGTGATCCATTTCACGGAAAATAAGACAGGCACCGTGACCTACGGCGC
>JAEYSE010000120.1 GCA_023435025.1 Bacillota bacterium | reverse complement strand
CACGTGGTCCAGGCCGCCGTAACCGATATCGTATGCCCAGCCGTCGCCGCCGATGATCCAGATGGATCTCTTGACCAGCAGGTCTGCCATATCAGCAATTTGCTGCTTGAGTGCTTTCGCTTCCGGGCTGCCTTCGCCGCCGGATACGAGAGCTTTCACGGCTTCCGCTGCACGCTTGCTGCCTTCGCCGTCGTCCTTGTTGGTCAGCCAGTCCTGCAGGACTTCCGCATCGCTTCCGCTGGACATGGCCTTGAGCTGCTCAACGGTCTGCGCAAGCTTTTCACGGCGCTGGTTGACCGCCAGATTGATGCCGTAGCCGAATTCCGCGTTGTCCTCAAAGAGCGAGTTCGCCCACGCGGGACCCTGGCCCTTATCGTTAACGGTATACGGGCAGGTCGGCGCGCTTCCGCCGTATATGGAGGTGCAGCCGGTAGCGTTTGCGATGATCATCCGATCGCCATAAAGCTGCGTGACGAGCTTGATGTAGGGCGTTTCGCCGCAGCCCGCGCATGCGCCGGAGAACTCGAACAGAGGCTTTAAGAACTGGCTGTTCTTGACGGTGTTCGGTTTCATATCCAGCTTGACATCGGGCAGGGAAATCGCATATTCCCAGTTCTTCTCTTCCTTCTCTAAAAGCTCTGTAAGAGGCTCCATGACAAGGGCTTTCTGCTGGGCCTTGCCCGGGCATACGTCCGCGCAGTTGCCGCAGCCGGTGCAGTCGAGCGGGGAAATCTGGATCTTGAACTTAAGGCCCGCAAGCTCTTTGCCCACGGCGTTAAGCGTTACAAAGCCTTCGGGCGCGCCTTCCAAATCCTCCGGCTTCGCCACGAACGGACGGATGACGGCATGCGGACATACATAGGAACACTGGTTGCACTGGATGCAGTTTTCGGGGATCCACTTGGGCACATCCACCGCTATGCCGCGCTTTTCATACTGGGTGGTGGCGGTGGGCACAAAGCCATCCGGGGAAAGCTTGGAAACAGGCAGGCTGTCCCCTTCCTGCGCGAGTATGGGCTTGATGAACTCATGGAAGTAAGCGTCATCGGTGGTGGAAACGGGTACCGCGCCGGTGGTGGCGTTTGCCCAGCTCTCAGGATACTTGATTTCTACCATCGCATTTACGCCAGCATCGATGGCATCGTAATTCTTCTTAACGATCTCGTCGCCCTTCTTGCCATAGGACTTCTTGGCGGCGGCCTTCATGTAGTCGATGGCTTCGTCTACGGGGATGACGTTCGCGAGCTTGAAGAACGCGCTTTGCATAATGGTGTTGATGCGGCCGCCCATACCTACTTCGCGTGCAAGGTGAATTGCATCGATATTGTAGAAGCGGAGCTTCTTCTTGGCGATGGTGCGCTTCATCACGGCGGGCAGTTCGTGTTCCATCTCCTCCACGGTCCAGGGGGAGTTCAGCAGGAATACGCCGCCTTCCTTGATGTTTTCTGTCACGGCATAGCGCGTGACATAGGAGGGATTGTGGCAGGCCACGAAATCCGCCTGGGTGATGAGGTACGCGCTCTGAATGGGCTTTTTGCCAAAGCGCAGGTGGGATACCGTAAAGCCGCCAGACTTTTTGGAGTCATAGGCGAAATAGCCCTGCGCGTAGAGCGAGGTGTGGTCGCCGATGATTTTGATGGAGTTCTTGTTGGCACCCACAGTACCATCGGAGCCCAGGCCATAGAATTTGCAGGCGATGGTGCCTTCGGGCGCGGGGTTGATATGATCCACCACGTCAAGAGAGAGGTTGGTCACATCGTCCACGATACCCACGGTGAAGTGGTTCTTGGGTTTGGGCGCATCGAGGTTGTCGTAGATGGCTTTGACCATGGCGGGCGTGAACTCCTTGGAGCCCAGGCCGTAGCGGCCGCAGACGATCTCTTTATCGGTGATGCCGGCTTCCTTGAACGCCGCAATAATATCCGTATAAAGGGGTTCGCCAACGGAACCGGGTTCCTTTGTGCGGTCCAGCACGGCGATCTTCTTTACGCTCTCGGGAAGGGCGGCGAGGAATCGATCCGCAGCGAACGGACGGTAGAGGCGAACCTTCAACACGCCGAGCTTTGCACCCTTTGCATTGAGGTAATTGATCGTCTCCTCACATACGTCTCCGCCGGAGCCCATGATGATGATGACTTTTTCAGCATCGGGCGCGCCGACATAATCAAACAGATGATACTTGCGGCCCGTCAGCTTGCCGACCTCTTCCATGTAGTGCTCCACGATGGCGGGTACGGCGGCATAGTACTTGTTTGCGGCTTCGCGGCCCTGGAAGTAAATATCCGGGTTCTGCGCGGTACCGCTCTGGTGCGGATGTTCCGGGTTGAGCGCGCGGGAACGGAACTTGGCAAGCGCATCATAATCGAGCAGCTTTGCCATATCCTCGTACGCGATATCTTCAATTTTGGATACTTCGTGGGAGGTTCTAAAACCGTCAAAGAAATGCAGGAAAGGTACGCTAGCCTTGATTGCGGAAAGATGCGACACCAATGCCAAATCCATGACTTCCTGTACCGAAGCCGAGGACAGCATGGCAAAGCCGGTCTGGCGCGTGCTCATGACATCGCTATGGTCGCCGAATATGGAGAGCGCGTGGGCAGCCAGAGCACGGGCGGACACATGGAATACGCCGGGCAAAAGTTCGCCGGCGATCTTATACATATTGGGTATCATCAGCAGCAAACCCTGGGAAGCGGTGAACGTGGTTGTGAGAGCGCCCGCCGCAAGGGAGCCGTGCACAGCGCCCGCCGCACCCGCTTCGCTCTGCATTTCAGCAACACGCACGGGCTGGCCGAAAAGGTTCTTACGTCCTGCTGCGGCCCATTCGTCCGCTACTTCCGCCATGTTGGAGGAAGGCGTGATGGGATAGATCGCCGCGACTTCCGAAAACGCATACGCGACATGCGCTGCAGCGGTATTCCCATCGATTGTGACGGTTTTTGGCATATTGTACCTCCTGAGTGATGATTATTTGAATTGCCGTCTTAGATGCAACTTTCCATGTAAAAAACGACAGGGTCCAAACCCATACTTATTATAGTGGCGCGCTTATGGAGTGTCAAGGAACGCTTGCCTGAAAATGCCCGTAAATCCTAAAGATTTTACTTTTCCGCTAGTTTATGAAAATAGTTTTTCCTTATACCTCTCCAGCAGGAAAAGTACCGGCATACCCAGCCCATAGCACGCGACCATTTGCCCCGCGGCCACATAAAGGGCGCACACCGTGTAGGAAACGCCCACCTGATAAACGTCCGAAAGCAGCCACCCCACCACCAACGCGTTGACGATAACGGCTGGAGCGGGGGCAAGCCAGCGCCCTACCTTGGACGGAACCCGCCGGGATATCATATAGGACAAATATGCGGCAACCAGCGTGGCCAAACTTCCGAATATGACGTCCAGTGGCAAAAGCCCCACCGTAAACATCATAATCAGGTTTGCCACCAGACAACCGACAAACAGCCCCGGCACTGCCGCGGGCGTAAAAAACGGCAGGATGGTGAGCGCCTCAGAAATACGGCACTGAAGCAGCCCTGAGCTAATTGGCGCTACCGCGTACGTCAATACGAAGTAAATCGCAGCTATCATTGCCCCTTGGATCAGGTATTTTGTTTTCAAGTTGCGGCCTCCAGAAGTTTGTTGATATTGTTACGTCCTCTTTCAAGAACGTTTTCTGCATCAATCCCAACAAGTTCACCGTCCCGTACCCGGATGCGTCCGTTCACAACCGTATAATCGACCGGCCTATAGTACCCCACAGTGCCGAACAGGTTTTGGGGGTCCAACTCAGCCCCCAGCATATCCAGCCTGTCCTTTTTAATCAGGAACGCGTCGGCACCAAATCCAACAGCGACCTGCCCGAGCTTAGCCCTCCCCAGTACCTGTGCGCTGCCGCGCGTGGCAATTTTTAAAAGATCATAGCCAGTGGGCGCTTCCTTACCATATGTAAGCCGGTGCAGCAGGTAGGCCGTACGGATTTCCGCAAGCAGGTTGGAGCAATCGTTGCTTGCGCTGCCATCCACCGCAAGGCCAAGCGGAACCCCAAGCCGCAGCATATCCGGTACGCGGCACACGCCGGAGGAAAGCTTCATGTTGGAGGCGGGGCAATGCGCAACGCCTGTGCCGCTTTTCGCCATACGTTCTAATTCTGTGTCGTTTAGGTAAATGCCATGCGCATACCAAACGTCGGAGCCTGTCCAACCTACGCTTTCCATATACTCGTACGGCCGCATGCCCCGTGTCTCACGCATAAACGCTTCTTCGTCCTTGGTTTCGCACAAATGAGTATGCAGGCGTACTTTATATGCGCGCGCCAGATTTGCGGATTCCCGCAGCAGATCCTCCGTGACAGAAAAGGGCGAGCAGGGTGCTAGCGCCACCTGGCGCATCGCGAACGGACCGCCATCATGGTAGGCTTCAATGAGCCGTGTGCTGTCTTTCAATATGGCGTCGACATCCTGTACCACGGAATCGGGCGGGAGGCCCCCGTCTTTTTTGGACAGGCTCATGCTGCCGCGTGTGGCATGCATGCGGATTTTAAGATCGTCCGCTGCAGCAAACTGCGCGTCGATTAAACCGCCCGCAGCAGCCTTGGGGAACACGTAGTGGTGGTCAAGGCAGGTGGTGCAGCCGTAGCGCATGAGTTCCCCCATGCCGGCAAGGGAACTAAGATATACCGTCTCCTCGTCAAGACCCTTCCAGATCTCATAGAGCGTCTTAAGCCAGTCGAACAGTTCCATGTTCTGCACATTCGGAATGCTGCGCGTAAAATACTGGTAGAGATGATGATGCGTGTTAATAAGCCCCGGGTACATAAAATGCCCGGTAGCATCCAGCACCTCGTCCGCCGTATGGCCGTTTGCTGAAATATCGGCAATTACGCCATCCTCGCAATATACGTTGACGTTGTGAAGCACAGCGTCCTGATTATCGCAGGTCACCAGGGTATCTACATTTTTAATAAGAAGGGAGGGCATGAATGTTCCTCTTTTCAGGGAAATGACAAATCCCATAACGATTTCATGAACAGGGCATGAGCAGATATAGTATACCACAGGAATTTCTGTTGACAAAGCGGCAAACAAAGCATATCCTTGAATTAGATATTTAGACAACCATCTAATTAATCAGGAGGTATTTCCGTGGGCGATACCTGGAACGCACTGGCCGACCCGACGCGCCGGAAGATACTTGACCTTTTGCGCAAGGGCGACAAAAACGCAGGAGAAATCGCGGAGCAGTTTTCCATAAGCAAGCCCTCCATCAGCCATCATTTGAATACGCTGCGGGAGGCGGGCCTGGTGGACGCCGAAAAGAAAGGCCAGAACGTAATCTATTCACTCAATACCAGCGTGCTGCAGGATATGATGCAGTTGATTGCGTCATTGGTTGACAAGGAGGACCGTATATGAAAAACAAACTGATGCTCATACTCACAATCGTACACGCGGTATCGTTCGCCGTGGCCATTATGTTCATAGAGAAAGATATCGTCCCCATTCATTGGGGCCCTACCGGCGTTGCAGATAGTTATGGAAGCAAGTGGACCATGCTGCTGCTTGCGTTTATCCCTCTGGCCATGCATTTAACGGAAGGATATAACCGTATCCCGGCCAATTCAAATATCATACTAAAAACGCGCACCGCTGTTACACTGTTTCTCATTGCGGTAAGCTGGGGCGTATATGCCATGACCGCTGCAAACATGATAGATATCGGCGGGATATTCCCCGGTGGGATTTCCATGCTGTTGGGGCTTCTCATCATGTACATTTCAAATTCCCTCCCTACCATCAAGCAAAACCACTGGTACGGCATCAAGGTATACTGGACGCTGAACGATGAGGATGTATGGAAAAAAACGCACCGTTTTGGTGCATATACCGGCGTGGCAGGCGGTTTTCTGATGCTGCTGGGCGGCGTTTTCGCTGTGATCAATGATTCTCCCCTAGTTGCGGCTTTTGCCGTATTTGCGGGAATCATCGGCGCAGGCGTCATCCCCACTATTTACGCCGCGGTTATTTATAAAAAACTGCATCCTAAAAATGAGCAGAATCTTGATTGACAATGCCATTAATTGGTTGTAACTTGTACAAGGAACCTTTATTTAATACGCATCCCGGCTCATGTGACAGCCGGGATTGCACATTTTTGAGAAAAGGGGATTGTGTATGAAAGTCGGCTGCGTAAAGGAAATCAAAAACAACGAGTTCCGTGTGGGGATGACGCCGGACAACGCGCGGGAGTATTGCATGCACGGCCATCAGGTGTTCATACAAAAGGGCGCGGGCCTACAGTCCGGCTTTTCTGATGAGGAATATGCAGAAGGCGGCGCTACAATTCTTGAAACCGCGGCGGAGGTATGGGCAGTCTCTGACATGATCGTAAAGGTCAAGGAGCCGCTGGAGCAGGAATACCCCTTCATGCGCGAAAACCAGATCATATACACCTATTTACATCTTGCTGCAGACGCAAAATTAACCGATGCCCTGCTTAAGCAGAAATGCAAGGGCGTAGCTTATGAAACGTTGACCGATGCGCGTGGAGCGCTGCCGCTATTGAAGCCCATGAGCGAAATCGCGGGGCGGCTCAGCGTAATTGAAGGCGCACGCTGCATGGAAAAGCCCTTTGGCGGCTACGGCGTGCTGATCTCCGGCGTGCCCGGCGTGCGCAAGGCGAAGGTCGTGGTAATAGGCGGCGGTATCGTGGGCACAAACGCCTCCAAAATGGCGTTGGGCTTAGGCGCCGACGTTACAATAATGGATGTTAATCTGGACCGGCTGACCGAGCTTGACAATATGTTCGACGATAAGCTCAAGACCATATATTCCACCAATTCCGCGCTTGAGCGTGAGCTTTCCGACGCGGACCTTGTGATAGGCGCGGTGCTCATACCCGGCGCAAGCGCGCCCAAGCTCATTAAGCGCCACATGCTCAAATGCATGAAGCCGGGCGCGGTGATCGTGGATGTGGCCGTGGACCAGGGCGGCTGCGTAGAAACCACGCACGCCACCACTCACGATGCTCCCACGTTTATTGTGGACGGCGTGGTGCATTACTGCGTGGCCAACATGCCGGGCGCGGTTCCCCATACCTCCACGCTTGCGCTCACCAACGCCACGCTTTCTTACGGCCTGAAAATCGCGGACCTTGGCCTGGAAGAGGCGGCGGCAAGGAACCGCGGCATACTCAACGCCATCAATACCTATGCGGGCAAATGCACTTATAAGGGCGTGGCCGACGCATTGGGTCTTTCTTATACGGAAGCAGCTTCCGTGGTGCTGGCGGGCTAGGACTTTAAGGCATTCCAAATAAAGGGGATTCACAAGGGACACGTCCCTTGGATGGCGTTCAGGGGCAAAGCCCTGAAAAAGAGGTTTGTCGATGATCGGAGAAGCGGCTTTTGCCGCTTCTTTGTTTGAATGCGCATCGCTTTGCTTATAATGGAACCATGCGGGAACATCCCGCAACAAAATGATTTTCCAAAATAATTTTCAAGAGGTGGGCCGCATGTTTTCCCAAAGAAAGAAACTCAATAACGGTGTAGAGATCCCCCTTTTGGGGTTGGGCGTATACCAAGTGCCGCAAGGCGCAAAAACCGTGGAGGCTGTGCGCAGTGCGCTTAGCGCTGGCTACCGGCACATCGATACCGCCGCAATATACGGCAACGAGCAGGACGTCGGAACCGGTATGAAACAGAGCGGCGTAGCGCGCGAGGAAATATTCCTGACCACCAAGCTGTGGAATGAAGATATGCGAAGGGGCCGCATGCGCGAGGCGTTTTTTGAAAGCCTTACGCGGCTTCAAACGGATTATGTGGACCTGTACCTCATCCACTGGCCCGTGGCGGGCAGGTACATGGACAGCTGGAAGGTACTTGAAGAGCTGTATGCGGAAGGACGCATCCGCGCCATAGGCATCAGCAACTTTCACAAACATCACTTGGAGGATATCCTGTCAATCGCCCGCGTTACGCCCGCCGTTAACCAGATCGAACGCCACCCGCTGCTTTCGCAAATGCCGCTCATCCAATATTGTGAGGATCTTGGTATTGCAATCGAGGCCTACAGCCCGCTTGGCGGTACCGGCGGTACGCTTTTGAATAACGAAGTATTGCAAAATATCGCGAAGAAGTACGGTAAGTCCCCCGCGCAGGTCACGCTGAGATGGAACGTACAGCGGGGTATCATTGTGTTGCCCAAGTCTGTGCATGCGGAGCGGATAGCATCAAACGCCGAAATCGACTTTACGTTATCCGAAGAGGATATGAAAGAGATAGATGGGCTCAACCGCAACGAACGCGTCAGCTCCGACCCGGACCACTTTAATTTTTAATTTAAAGCAAGAAAGGCAGCCGGTATGGCCGCCTCAGGGTATCAACAAAGGGGCGCGTTCAGGGCTCTGCCCTCAAACACCCGCTTAGGGCCGTAACGGCCCTAAGAACCCATACCAAGGAACGCCCTACTTTAGGG
>JAEYSE010000050.1 GCA_023435025.1 Bacillota bacterium | reverse complement strand
CGTCGGTTGACCATGCTTCGCCTGTCAACGTCAGGCACTCGATACCAGCCTCGCGCAGAAGCAGGCCCAATGCCTTGCTGTATCCTTCGCACCGTGCGTAGCCTAGCACAAGCGCTCCGTAGGCCGTACCGTCGTATTCGCCGTCCTCCCGGTAGGTACAGCCCTCGATCAGGGCATTGTAGAACAGCAATTGCGTTTCATACTCGCTTAAGCCTGCTGCTTGCCGCGCCAATGCGTCAACAACGGACCGCATCTCTGCCTGTGCGGCAGCATATTCGGCGCTGGTCAGTATGTATGTGGGCTGCATGGAAAGCGCCCGCTCCGGGTCATTCTCCTGCACAAAGTAGGAATATTCCCCGTTGATCTGGTACAGCTCCGGGCAATCGTAACTCAACAGCCACATTAACTTTTTGAGCTTCTGTTCGGATATGGGCTTTTCAAACCGGATTTCCTGCTCAAAACGTTGTATGCCCTCATACATCTGCTCGCAGATTTTAAGCTCTTCCATGGGCAGGCGTTTTATGAAGTATTTTTCATGAAGGTCTGGGATGCCGGTGCTGACTTCGACCTCCACAGTTTTTGCGGGGGTATTGGTTGCGGGCAGGGAGACGAAAGGGGAAGGAGAGGGCATGGTATCCGGTGTTTCAAAAAAAATCGTACACGCCGATAAAGACGCCACAACCAGCGTTATGGCGGCAAAGGCGAGCATTCGGCGCATGCCGGGGCGCAATCGGTAACGCAATGTATCCTCCAAGGGAACTCGGCACGAATGCCGGGTTGTCTTAATTGAAAGCTAGAGCAGCGCGACGGCTTCCGCCACGTTACGCACGGGGATCAATACCGCGCCGGGAACAGTCGGCAGCGCGTCGGAACGGGGGACGATGAGGTTGGTAAACCCCAGACGTACGCATTCACGCATGCGCTTTTCCATATGAGAAACAGCGCGTACCTCGCCGGTCAGGCCCACCTCTCCGATTGCGGCGGTATTTGGCTTGAGCGGCGTTTCCTTGTAGCAGGAGGCCACGCACATGGCCACACCCAGATCAACCGCACGCTCCAATAGCTTCAGCCCTCCAACGACGTTTAAATATACGTCCTTGTCGGAAAGACGTAGCCGCGCCTTGTTTTCAAGCACGGCAAGCAGCAGCGAAAGCCTGCCTGAATCGATGCCTGCGCTGGTACGCCGCGCGGTGCCAAACGCCGTCTGCGCTAAAAGCGCCTGCACTTCGGCAAGCATGGGGCGCGTGCCCTCCATGGCACAGGTGACGGCGCAGCCGGGCAGGTGTGCGCCGGAGAGGAACAGGCGGGAAGGGTCCTCCACCTGATGCATGCCGTCGTCGCACATTTCAAACACGCCTACCTCGTTTGTGGAGCCAAAACGGTTCTTTACCGCGCGCAGCAGCCGCAAATCCGCATGGCGCTCCCCTTCAAAGTAGAGGACGGTATCCACCATATGCTCAAGCACACGGGGGCCCGCAATCGCGCCGTCTTTGGTCACATGGCCTACGATCAGCACCGCCGTGCCGGTTTGTTTGGCAAGCCGTGTCAAAATCGCCGTCGCCTCACGCACCTGGCTGATGCTGCCCACCGCGCCTGGAAGATCCGGGCAGGACATGGTTTGTATGGAGTCTATGATGGCAAACGCAGGGCGCAGCTGCCGGATCTGCGCTTCTATTGCGCCAAGATCAGTTTCAGCAAGCAATAGCACCCCGCCCGGGATATTGAGCCGTTCGGCTCGAAGCTTGATTTGTGCGGGAGATTCTTCGCCGGACACGTAGAGTACCTTTGCATTCTTAGCAAGGCTTCCCGCTGCCTGCAAAAGCAGTGTGGATTTTCCGATGCCGGGGTCGCCGCCCAAAAGCACGGCCATGCCGGTTGCGATACCGCCACCCAGCACCCGGTCGAGTTCCTGCATGCCTGTGGTGGTCCTCTTCGCTTCCTGCGTATCGATATCCGAAAGCGGCAGCGCGTGTGCGCCGGAAGACGCGGCCTTTCCCTGCACAACGCTGGTTTCCACCAGCGTGTTCCAGCTTCCGCAGCCCGGGCACTTGCCCAGCCATTTTGCGCTTTCATATCCGCATTCCCCGCAAAAGAACAGGGAACGGGCCACTTTTGGCATGCTTACCTCCGATAAATATCGCCTATCTACGCCGTATTCAAGGCGGGGTTTGTGTTAAGAGCCCTTATTTAACCACCGCGTACTTCATAATATCCCGCTCGCGTGAAGTAACGTCCATCCAAATCACTACGCCATTGGAAACGCCCAAAAGCTGCGTGCGTTCGCGCTCGATATCCGGCGTAATCTGGACGGTCTGTCCGTTGTCAAAGAAATAGACGTAAATGGCTTCGTTCTTGCTGTACGCAGCAAAATGCTCGGATATGCCGTAATCGACAATATCTTCCGCGATTAGCTTAGCCTTAGCGCCGTCCTGCGCCAAATACAGGTCGTCCCCCGGCCCGTGGTTGCCGTTGCGCCAAATCCACTGTTTGCCGTTGGTGAGCGGATCGTGCACATAGGTGCCGGGCGTATAGGGACTGAAGCTTTCATCTGAAAGCGTCAGGCTGTATATGGCGCTGGTTGTCTGTTCCGCGGCCGATCCGGCTGTTTCAGAGGCAATGTCCGCAAACACGATCTGCCCGTTATTCATGGAAACGGCGGACTGCCCATAAATAGTATTGCTAAACAGCCTCAGAGCGGTGTTCTCTAGCGTATTCAGATCGCATGCAAACAGTTTGTCCATTTGGGAGCCGGTGCGTTCAATCCACGCCAGCGTATCCCCGTCCAGTTGCAGCATGGGCTGGTCCGCATAAACCTGCTTCACCTCGTACAATTCTCCGGTATCCAGGCGTTTTGCGCGGATGACGCCGCCGCCGTTCTTTTTTGCATCCAGATAGACAAGCCACCTGTCGTTCATCATAGGGTACACATAGCTGTGGTTTTGAAGCGGAACGTCAATCTCCTGCGCGTCGCCCGTATTGATATCATAACGGAACAGCAGGTCCATACGGACGTCGCTGTCCACCAGGCGGCCGGCGGTAAAAATCAAAGTGTTGTTCCACGCGTGTGGGTCCGCAAACCAGTTGTACCCAGTGTAGCCGGAAAGCAGGACCTCATGCTGGAGATCAACAGGATCGGTCACCGAGGCCGGATGCGGCGTGGGCGTGGGCCGGGCGGTGGGTCTCGGCGTGGGTGTGGGCTGCCATGGTGGATGATAATCCACGCCCAGCTTGGGCAAAAGTGCGGGAAGACCTATAAATACAATCAACGCAATTACGCCCAGTACGGCGGCCACTGCTGCGGAAAACGCAAGTATAGGACCTGCGTTTGTGGCATTCAGGCTGGTTCGTTTACGCTTGAGCTTATATCGTTTTTCCCGTTTGGGCATACTAATTCTCCTTGGCAATAAAAGAACATGGCTTTTACCAGTATACCATAGGCGGGGGAGGGCAAACAACCTGCCCGGCATTTATATGGAATATGGATATAATGGGTTACTGGCAAAGCTCTTAGGGCCCTGCCTCCCGCCGTGGACATGGCGTTTTCCAAGAAAGGCCAGGGGAAACTGCGTTCAAGTAAATTGTGGGCACAAAAGCGCCGGTACGCTACCGCCCCAGTCCTTTAAGCCGCGTAACCTTGCCATATAATGACCGGCTGTGTTATAATAACGTGGATTTTAAGCGTCTTGGGCGTGGTATATAGAAGTAAATGGAGGAAAAACATGGGTCGCACTGTGGTGATTGCGTTTGAAGGAATCGATGGCAGCGGCAAGACCGTGCAGATGCATCATCTTGAGCGGGCGCTCAAAAAGCGCGGCATGGTGGTGGATACCATGTCATTTCCCATGTACGGCAGCTTTTTCGGGCGGGAGGTAGGCAATTACCTCACCGGCGCAGAAGGGGTTTCAGCCTCTGATGTGGACGGCAAAAGCATGGCGCTCTGGTTTGCGCTTGACCGGTTTGAGGCCTTTCAGAACTATCGGGACGGGGAAGCGGACGTGCTGCTTATCAACCGCTACGTGCTTTCCAACGCCGTATACCAGAGCATACGAGACTGCGATTTGGATAAGCCGGATCTGTTGGATTTCGTGCTGGAGCTTGAGTACAATCATTTTTGCATCCCCATTGCGGACGTGCATGTCTATTTGGATATGAATGTGGAAGAAGCGGGGGAGAACGTGCTCAGAAAAGGCTTCCGGGACTATGTGGGTAGCGGCAAGGACGTATATGAAGAGCAGACGGGGCTTCAGAACCGCGCGCGCGCAAAATACCTGGAGTATGCAGGGATTTTAGATAACGTCCACATCATTCCCTGCATGCAGGGGGGCAAAATGCGCAGCGAGCAGGAAATCGCCATGCTGGTGGAGGAAGACCTTCTTCGTACCGGCGTCCTATAATATTTGAGGTGTACTTTGGGCATATTTGAAGTGCGCGCCTGGTTTAAGGCGCAGGGCATACCGGAGGAAATCCGCGAATTTTCCGTTTCCAGCGCCACGGTGGGACTGGCTGCGCAGGCGTTGGGGGTAGCCCCTCAGCTGATTGCAAAAACGCTCTCCTTTGAAACAGCGGACGGTGGCATGCTGCTTCTTGCGGCGGGCGACGCGCGGGTGGACAACCGCAAGTTCCGAGAAACATTTGGCTTTAAGGCAAAAATGCTTTCCGCGGAGGACGCGCTGAGGCTTACAGGCCATGCCGTAGGCGGTGTTTGTCCGTTTGCTTTGAAAAACCCTCTGCCGGTTTATCTGGACTCATCGCTTCTGCGCTTTCCCACGGTATACCCTGCAGCGGGAAGCCCGTCTTCCTGCGTGATTATTACACCAGAACGGCTGAAGGAAGTTACTGGCGGCATATATGTGGACGTTTGCAAGCTTCAGGCCGAACAGGACGGGGGCTGCCCGCAGTAATCCGCATGAACGGAAGGCTTTTATACAATACTATAGATACGAGCAGCGCGCTTGCCGGGGAACGGAGCGCGCTCCATTATTCCTTAAGCCACATAATTTTTTAGGCCAGAAAAATATTTTTTAGGAAAATGGCCGGGAAGCATTTACAAAAGCCTTGTGATGGGCTACACTGTTTGTAAAAGCAGCATATGCCAACACAGGCGTCTTTCTTTATACAGAACAATAAGAAACGAGGAGAGCAACATGATTGATTTAACGGTGAATCGGGCAAATCTTGAACGCACCATAAAGAGGGCGAGAGAGAACAAAATCGTCATTCCTACTTTAAAGCAGATGCGTGATCCCAAGCTCGTGCCCGAAAAGATCAAAAAGGCGCTCAAGACCACCGGCCTTTGGGATATCAGCCCCGTCAACCTGTTCCGCATTACCTGGCACAACGAGCCCAAGATGAGCGGCGGCGAATTCGGTGGCGTCAATTATTTGGAAATTCCCTCTGCGCTGAGCGGCGTCAAGGCTCGCATCGTGGTGCTGACCGGCAAGTGGTTCCCCACCGGCTGCCACAAGGTCGGTGCGTCGTTTGGCTGCCTGGCCCCGCGCCTTGTCACCGGCCAGTTCGATCCCACCTACCACAAGGCGGTATGGCCCTCCACCGGCAACTACTGCCGCGGCGGCGCGTACAACTCCAAGCTGCTCTCCTGCGATTCCGTGGCAATACTGCCTGCGGAAATGAGCCGCGAGCGCTTTGAGTGGCTTTCTAAAATCGCCGGCGAAGTCATCGCGACCCCCGGCTGCGAAAGCAACGTTAAGGAGATATTTGACAAGACATGGGAACTCAGGAACACCCGTGAAGACGTCATGATATTCAACCAGTTTGAGGAAATGGGCAACCACCTCTGGCATTATACCGTAACCGGCAAGGCCATTGAAGATGCTTTCCTGGAGCTCAAGGGCGAGAACAGCCGCCTTGCTGGCATGGCGTTCACCTCCGGCTCCGCGGGCACCATGGCCAGCGGCGATTACATTAAGGAACAGTATCCCAATGCAAAGCTCGCCGTCGGCGAGGCGCTGCAGTGCCCCACGCTCTTAAACAATGGCTTTGGCGGCCACCGCATCGAAGGCATCGGCGACAAGCACGTACCCTGGGTGCACAACGTCAAGAATACGGACATGGTCATCGCCATAGACGATGAGGACAGCCAGAACCTCCTGCGCCTGTTCAGCGAACCCACGGGCCGTGAATATCTCATGAGCGAGCTTGGCCTTGACCCCGCGTTCATTGAAAAGCTGTCGCTGCTGGGTATCTCCGGTATTGCTAACGTGCTCTGCTGCATCAAGATGGCGAAGTACTATGAACTTACCGAAGATGATCTGCTCTTCACCGTTGGCACCGACTCCGCGGAAATGTACGGTTCCCGCGTGGCCGAGCTTGCGGAAAAGGACGGCGCATACTCCGCCACCAAGGCTGCTGCGGACTATTACGAGCACATGCACGGCATCCGTACGGATACCATGGAAGAACTTACCTATGCCGCAAGAAAGCGCGTGCACAACCTCAAGTACTACACTTGGGTGGAGCAGCAGGGTAAGTCCGTGGAGGAGCTCAACGCCCAGTGGTATGATTACGACAATTACTGGGGCGGCATCCACAAGCAGGCGGAAGAGGTTGACGCACTGATCGATGCGTTCAACGCGGAAACCGGCGTTCTGGAAAGCCTGTAAGAGGTTCTATCTAGCCTAATTAAAATAAGGGCCGCCTAGGGCGGCCCTTTGTATGACCTACTGGTATCATTGACAGAACCAGTTTGTATATCCTACAATAAAAGCCTCGCACATATTGAAACATACCCGGTATTCGCATATACTCAGCAGGAAAGGCAATAAAAGGATTAGGAGCGAGTCAATTGAACGAGCAGGAAAAACTCATCGCGTTACAAACGTACTTAAAAAGCTTGGGTAGCGTAGCTGTCGCGTTTTCGGGCGGCGTTGATTCAACATTTTTATTAAAGGTTGCGAAGGATTCTCTGCCGGGGAACGTCATTGCGGTCACGGCGCGTTCCTGCTCTTTTCCGGAGCGGGAATTAAAGGAAGCAATCGCTTTTACAAAGCAGCATAATATCCCGCATGTCATTTGCGAATCGGAGGAGCTTAACATTGAGGGGTTTTCCAATAACCCTGTCAACCGCTGCTATCTTTGCAAGACAGAACTGTTTACAAAACTTACGGCTATCGCTGTGGAGCATGGAATGAGCTGCGTGGCCGAAGGCTCCAACATGGACGATATGGGGGATTATAGGCCCGGCCTCAAGGCGGTGGAGGAACTTTCGGTAAAAAGCCCGCTGCGGCACGTTGGGCTCAATAAGGTGGAAATCCGCAGCCTTTCCAAGGCCATGGGACTGCCGACGTGGGAAAAGCAGTCCTTCGCCTGCCTATCCTCCCGCTTTGTATACGGGGAAAGGATCACTGAAGAGAAGCTTAAAATGGTGGACAGGGCGGAACAGCTGCTACTTGACATGGGCTTTAAACAGGTGCGCGTGCGCATTCATGGTAACCTGGCCCGCATCGAGGTGGCGCCGCAGGAGATGGAAAAGCTGTTGGAGTGCTCGGTACGCGAGACCCTGCACGCAAAGCTAAAAGAGATCGGCTTTGCCTATGTCACGGTGGACCTAAAGGGCTACCGCACGGGCAGTATGAACGAGACGCTCTAAGAGTGGGTTCTAAGGGGCGTTTCGAAGAGAAGCGGGTTCGTTGAGCCTTCGGCGGGATACGCCTCGGCACTAGGCCTGCGGGCCGTCGCCGAAGGGAAAAGCCGATCCGGTGAATCGGTTTTAGAGCGCATACTTAAAACAAAAAGTACCGTATGTATTCAGGAAAAGAGGGCTATTTACGGCGGACCTTGGCGCAAAAGTGAATGAATTGCACTCCCTGGAGCAATTGGCGGGCAGGAATACGTGGGTGCACCGGCTAAATCCTGTGGTGAAGCTGCTGTCCACGCTTGCCGTTTTAATTGCGGTGGTGTCGTTCGGGCGCTATGAAATTGGTCGCATCGTGCCGTTCGTATTTTACCCGGCCGTGTTGATGGCAGCTTCGGAAACGCCGTATGCGCTGCTGCATAAGCGGGCGGCTCTCGCGCTGCCGTTTTGCCTGCTTGCGGGGGCTTCCAACATTTTTTTTGACAGTGCTGCGGCGCTGACGCTGGGGAATGTCGCAATCAGCTTCGGGACGCTTTCGTTTGTCTCCATATTGCTCAAGACTTACCTTTGCGTGATGGCGGCGCTTCTATTGGTTGCGACCACGCCCGTGCGCGAGTTGACGGATGCCATGCTTGCGCTGCGCGTTCCGCGCATATTCGTTACCGTATTTGAAATGACTTACCGCTACCTGGGTACCCTTTTTGAGGAAGCGGGCGGATTGCGCACCGCGTATCTTTTGCGCAGCGCCCAGCAAAAGGGCGTGGAGGTCCGGCATATGGGAAGCTTTGTCGGTAGCCTTCTCATCCGGAGCTTTGACCGTGCTGAGCGCGTATACGATGCCATGAAATGCCGCGGCTATGCGCTGCAGCATGCATATGCGCAGAAGCAGGGGCTTCGCGGGCACGATATTATGTTTTTGCTGCTGATCGTATCCGGCTGTGCGCTTCTGCGCTTTTTTGACCCGGTATCTCTTTTGAATCACTTGATAGGCGGGCTGTTCCATTGATCGATATTCAGGACATCACGGTAAGCTATCCGGACAAAACCGTAGGCCTCAACGCGTTTAGCCTTCGCGTGGAAAACGGGCGCTGCATGGGCATTGTGGGTGCAAACGGCGCGGGTAAATCCACGCTGCTGCTTACACTGTGCGGAGTGCTGCTACCAGAGAAGGGCAGGGTGGAAATTGCGGATGTGGTGTTGACGAAAAGCAACCTAAACGACGTCCGCAGCCGCGTGGGCATGGTGTTTCAAAACCCGGACGATCAGCTTTTTATGCCCTCCATATACGAAGACGTGGCGTTCGGCCCCCGCAATTTCGGAAAAACCGAGGACGAGATCGGGGAAATTGTGGACGACGCGCTTAACCTTTGCAATATCGCGCATTTAAAGAACCGTTCTCCGCTCCGGCTTTCTGGCGGGGAAAAGCGGATGGCGGCCATGGCCGCGGTGCTTGCCATGCGGCCTGATGTGCTGTTGCTGGACGAGCCTTCCGCATTTTTAGACCCACGCGCCCGCAGGACTTTGATTACCCTGCTAAAGGGTCTGCCGCAGACCAAGCTCATTGCCACGCACGACCTGCCGCTTGCAATGGAGCTTTGCGATGAGGTGGCGGTGCTGCAAAAGGGTGCGGTGCTGCTGCGCGGCCGTCCGGAGGAACTTTTTTACGATACACAGTTGATGGAACAATGCGGGTTGGAGGCCATTCCGGCTTGCACACAGGAAATCGGCAGGGGAGAACAAGATGGATAAAAAAACGCTCACTGAATTGCTGTATGCCGTAAAAAGCGGGGCGCTTGCACCGGAAACCGTGGTGGAACGGCTCAAGATTGCGCCGTTTGAAGAGCTTGGCTATGCCAAGGTGGATCATCACCGTGCGTTAAGGCAAGGGACGGCGGAGGTCATATACGGGCAAAACAAGACTACGGAGCAGATACTGGGCATCGTGGAAGCTATGCTCAATAGGGGCGGCAAGGATATCCTTGTGACGCGCATTTGTGCGGAGGCGGCGGAGGAGCTGGGGAAGAGGCATACGTTCGCCTACCATCCGATTGCGAAGCTGGGCGTCGTCAACCCGGATGCGGAAAAGACACTGAAGGGCTCCGTCGTCGTGGTTTCCGCGGGCACAAGCGATATGCCGGTAGCGGAGGAAGCGGCGCTTACGGCGGAGACTTTGGGCAGTTGTGTCCTGCGGGTCTACGACGCCGGTGTCGCTGGCCTTCACAGGCTGCTGGCGCACTACGACAAGCTGGTAAGCGCCCGCGCGATTGTGGCCGTTGCAGGCATGGAGGGCGCTTTGGCAAGTGTGGTGGGCGGGCTTGTGGAATGCCCCGTAGTTGCCGTACCCACCAGCGTGGGGTATGGCGCGAACTTCGGCGGTGTTTCGGCGCTTTTGTGCATGCTCAATTCCTGCGCAAGCGGCGTGAGCGTGGTGAATATCGATAACGGCTTTGGCGCGGGGTATCTTGCCCACAAAATCAACATGACAGAGGGGCTATAAATGGGCTGCTTGTATTTGGAATGCCGCATGGGTGCGGCAGGGGATATGCTTCTGGCCTCGCTTTACGAGCTTTGCGAACAGAAAGAACTGTTTTTGGAGACAATGAACGGGCTTCATTTGCCCGGCGTTTCCATTGAAATTATTCCGGAGCAGAAATGCGGCATACATGGTTCCCGCGCGGTTGTCAAAATTTCCGGGGGGGAAGAGGAGAGCCTGGACCATCATCATACGGAGCACGCGCATGGAAAGGGAGATGTCCATACCGAGCATGTGCATGAAGAGGAAGGGCATACCCATGCGGAGCATGCGGCGGAGCACCATGACCACAATGAGTTGGGGGATATCCGCTCGCTCATTGAAAGTCTTGCGCTGCCCCAGGAGGTCAAGGACGACGCCGTTGCCGTATATATTGCTCTTGCGGAAGCGGAAGCGCATGTCCATGGCAAGACGGTGGAGCACGTCCATTTCCATGAGGTCGGCGCGCTGGATGCGGTGGCGGATATTCTGGGCGTATGCTTACTTATCCATATGCTGCGGCCGGAAGAAATCATCGCTTCCCCCGTCCACACGGGCTCCGGCCAGGTAAAAACCTCGCATGGCGTGCTGCCCGTACCCGCTCCCGCAACCGCACATTTGCTTAATGGAATTCCGACTTACTCGGACGGCACGCTGGGTGAACTCTGTACGCCGACCGGGGCGGCTCTAATCAAACATTTTGCAAACCGGTTTGGCAGCATGCCCTGCATGACGGTAGAAAAAACCGGCTATGGAATGGGCAAAAAGAATTTTGCCGCAGCGAACTGTGTGCGCGCGTTCTGGGGCGAGCGTTTCGCCGCGCAGGATAACCGGGAGCGCGTGGCGGAAATTCGGTGCAACATAGACGATATGACGCCCGAAGCCATAGGCTTTGCCACGCAGGCAATTTTAGCCGAAGGCGCTCTGGATGTCTATGTGCAGCCAGTTTACATGAAAAAGAACCGCCCCGGGTTTGTAGTAACCTGCCTTTGTGGGGAAGAAGAAACGGAGCGTTTTTCCAAGCTTTTGTTCAGCCACACCAGCACGCTTGGCGTTCGGGTGTTCTCCTGTAACCGCTATACGCTTACCCGCAGCGTGGAAGAGCGTGAAACTTCCTTAGGCGCTGTGCGCATCAAGCAGGCGCAGGGGTATGGGGTGCAAAGAAGCAAGCCGGAATACGAAGATGTCGCAAGGCTCGCAAAAGAGCATGGCCTTCCGTTTGGGGAAGCATATGAGCGGGTATTAAAAGAACCGAGCCCGCATGGATCATAAATAGAGCGGTTGCGGCAGGAGGACGAATGGAACGCAAAGTTGTTCTTTATATTGCCGTTAGTTTGGATGGATATATCGCAAGAAGCAGCGGAGCGGTGGATTGGCTGGGAGGAAACGGGGACGAGCCGAATGCCGACTACGGATATGATGTCTTCTATGAAACGATAGATACCATCGTCATGGGAAGGACCACATACGATCAGCTTATAAATGAGCTGTCGCCCGATGTCTGGATGTACGGGGGAAAAAAGTGCTATGTGGCAACAACGGGAGAAATGCCCGCAAATGACCATGCCGAGTTTATTTCGGGGGATATCGTTTCTTTTGTAAACAGCATCAAAGAGGGCCAGGGGAAGAATATCTGGTTGATGGGCGGAGGAAAGGTGATTGACCAATTTATCAAACGCGACGCCATCGATATGTATATTGTTACTGTAATTCCAGAGGTGTTGGGTGAAGGGATTCCCCTTTTCTTGCGGGACAACCCGGAAATCAAGCTCCGGCTGATTGGAGCAAAAATAACCGATGGAATGGTAGAACTGACATACGTCAGAAGATAGTCCCTGAGATACGAAATGTTCGGGCAGGCGTTTAGCCTGCCTTTTTTATGCAAGCAAAAGAATATCCTCAAACAAACCGGACAGTCTATGAGTATTCCAAAAGTAAGCAGTGAGGCTGTCTATGTTGATGGATTTGCTTTTCGTCGCATGTACGTCGGTTGGTTCCCTTCTGATGCTGTTTATCCTGACCAAAATAATGGGAAACAAGCAGATGTCCCAGCTGAGCATGTTCGATTATATCGTGGGTATCACAATCGGCTCCATTTCGGCGGAAATGGCCACTAATCTGGAGGAATTTGAAAAGCCGCTGCTGGCGATGGTCATCTACGCGCTGTTTTCCGTTTTGATCTCCTATGCCAATTATAAATCCATTGTACTGCGCCGGTTTTTGACGGGAAAATCGCTGGTTCTGTTTGAGGACGGCAAGCTGTACGAGGGCAACCTGAAAAAGGCAAGAATAGATGTCGACGAATTTCTGATGCTGTGCCGGAACCAGGGCTATTTTAACATCGCCCAGCTGCAGAGCGCGATATTGGAGCCCAACGGCAAAATCAGCTTTTTGCCGTTATCCAAGGAAAGGCCTGCAACCCCCAAGGATATGAACCTAACCCCGCCGGATGAGAAACCCGCTATCAACGTTATCATAGACGGGCACATCATGCAGGAGAACCTGATGTTTGCGGGCAAGAATGAAGAGTGGCTCAACAAACAACTCAAAACCCAGCGTGTGCAAAGCATATCGGAAATCTTTCTCGCCACCTGCGATAGTGAGGGAACTTTGATCGTATACCCCAAAATCAAGCGGCAGATGAAAAAGGACGTATTTGAATAACCTTTCTATACGTGTGTCGCATTTCAATCGATCAATTGTGCCTGTAGCTGCAAGTCAACTGCTTATTTTTTATCCTCATAATATCCTCAAACAACAGAGAAAGCTCCAGAAATATGATAAAAAGAGCGGCGAATGATAGAAGAAGAAGCCTCGGAAAGGCAAAATTCCGTACTTGCATTTTTAAACTATTTGTTGTAAGATAGGAAAGCGCGTGAGAGCAAGACGAAGGCGCACGGCTGGAAATCATGTACAGCCGCAGTAAAGTTCATAAGAATATTTGGAGAGATGGCTGAGTTGGTCTAAGGCGCACGACTGGAAATCGTGTTCACGGGGAACCGTGACAAGGGTTCAAATCCCTTTCTCTCCGCCAACAAAACAGGCACCCGTAAGGGTGCCTGTTTTGTTGGCGAAACATCAAATACCCCCGAATCTCGTTACTGCCCCCGCCTTATAGCATAGCGGCGGACCACGGCGAGAATACTAACAAAACCTCTCATACAACTTATTTATATACATTATGATTGTTTTCTGTCCGATCCGGTTGTAAAATAGCAGCAAGTGCTGATGATCTCTCTGGCGAATGTCCCCTGGATCATCGGCTTTTTATTATTGGAATGGGTTGTAAAGCGATGGAAAATAAAAATAAGAGACACATCAAACCGGCACTCGCTTTTGTCCTGATGATGGGCGTCGTCAGCATGTTTTCGGATATGACGCATGAGGGCGCAAGGAGCATCTATGGCGTTTACCTGTCCCTGCTTGGCGCTTCGGCGGCGACGATAGGCTTTGTATCCGGGCTTGGCGAAATGATCGGGTATTCGTTCCGGCTACTCACAGGGGTTCTAGCGGACCGGTTTAAGAAATACTGGGTCATGACATTCATTGGCTATGTGATCAATATGGCGGCGATACCCGCGCTTGCCTTGGTTTCGGAAAACGGCTGGATATATGCATGCGTGCTGATCGTTCTTGAACGGGTGGGAAAAGCAATCCGGCAACCGGCAAAAAACACGCTGGTGTCCTTTGCCGCAACGCAGATTGGTGCGGGGAAGTCCTTCGCCATCCAGGAATTCTTGGATCAACTGGGCGCGTTTCTGGGGCCTGTCATTCTGTTTGTTGTGCTGCTGTTCAAACGGGGAGTAAGCGACTTTGCGGCGTATTCCTTATGCTTTGCCGTGCTTGGCGTTCCGGCGGCACTGACATTGCTTTCCCTCTTTCTTGCAAAAAAGAAGTTTCCCAACCCCGAAAGCTTCGATATATCTGAGCCCCGTGCGGGGAAACTCCGGCTACAGCCGACTTTTATACTCTATATTGTTGGAATTAGTTTGCTGGCTCTGGGCTTTGCCGATTTTCCGCTCATCACCATGCATATCTCCCGGCAGGCGCTTGTGCCGAACGACACGCTTCCTTTGCTCTATGCCGCCGCCATGCTTGTGGACGCGTTTGCCGCCCTTCTTTTTGGGTGGATGTATGATAAATTGGGGATTTGGGTGCTGATGGTATCGAGCGTGATTTCCGCGCTGTTTTCCATATTCATATTCGGCTTTCAAACGCTCACTGCCGCCATCATCGGCATTATCCTGTGGGGCATCGGTATGGGGGCGCAGGAATCCATTTTAAAATCCGTAGTTACCACAATCGTATCCAAGGAAAACCGCTCAACCGGCTTTGGTGTATTTCAAACCGCATTCGGTGCATTCTGGTTTTTAGGGAGCTGGGTGATGGGCATGCTTTATGACATTGCTCCGATCTGGCTTGTTGTCTTTTCGGTATGCGCCCAGCTCGTCGCGGTTCCATTTTTCTATTTCACCTGGCGTTCGGCGGGGAAAAGAGCGGAGTAAAGAATGATAATGTATAGGGATGAAAATTTGTCGTTTTTTTGATATACTGTGATAAATAGTAATTGGTGGAGGTTGGAAGTCACTATGAAGGATTATACCGGCCAAAGCATTGCAGCGAACTATTTCAAGCGGATTGAAGCGGTTGGCGGAAAACTGTTTTTTGATGAAACGGGTATGACGTTCAAATCTCACGCAATCAACATTCAGTCAGGAGAAACACGAATCCAATACGATCAGATCAGCCGTATCTCCAAGCGGAATACATTGGGGATCGTTCCAAATGGCATGTTAATCTTTACGAAAGATGGCTTTGAGCACAAATTCGTAATCAATCACAGAGAGGATGTCATAGCTTTTCTGATGAATAAACTTCAGACGGAAAAAGATTAGACGTTCATTGTATATATTACTGTTTCTTTCACGGCACAATAAGTGGGTGGCGCAGTCCGATATCGCCTCGCGGAGGGTGGCTTTTCGGTATACGCCCAGCTCATTGCTGTTCTGCTCTTCTATTTCGCTTGGCGCTCGGCGGCAATAAGCGCGAGCGCGATGTATTTATAATACGATTACTATCACAGCCAAAACAATCCCAAGCCCGGCAAGCACAAGTGTAAGGCACCCGTTACCTTTGCCATATACCTTTTTCATGGAGGCGTTTTGATAATTGTTATCCATATCCATAAAACATTCTCCTAATTACAATTGGCAGTAAAAATTTCTACCGCCCCACCACGATCCTTCTCCATAAATATCCCATCAACCCAAGCTCGTTTTTGAGCCTGCGTTCGAGTGCTGCACTAAACGCGCAGGCGTTTTGCACGTCCTCTTCCGCAGGCTCGATCAACCCAAAGCGCATGCGCATGACCGGCATGCTGATGGCGGCCATATCCTTCCCGCCAAGCTGCTTGTCAACGCGGAGGGCGAATGTCAATATGGTGTCGTCCGCGTGTTGTGTCAGCCCCCAGAACGCCATCTGCCGTACAATTCTTGAATAACACGCATCTAGCCGTCCATTTAAATCGGCATGCTGGCGGCGTATACGCATGTAGTAGCGCTTTGCGTCGGTAAGCAGCATCGAAAGGCGTATGCCCGCGAATACGCCGAACGCCACCACAAGGGAAAGTATTGTGATGATCGTAACCTTCAGGCCAGTGGACATCCCGCCATCCTGCGTGGAGGTTTCGGGTTTTATCTCTTCGGTTGCCTCCTCGCTTTCCATGCCGGAAGGCGAAACGGGCCGCTCCGGCCTTAGATCGTCCAGTTCTTCTTGAATAATGGTGGGCTCATAAAAATTCCAGCCTGTACCGTCAAAGGGTACCCAGCCGATGCCATGGAAGTAAACTTCCGTCCAGGCGTGGGCCGTCGCGTTTGTGGCGACATAGGCAATAGAAGAGTTCAGCTGCGGGTCCTGCTTGAGCGCAAAGCCGGTCACATACCGCGCGGGCAGCCCGGCGCAGCGCGCGAGAACCGTCATGGCGCTTGCGTAGTACACGCAGTAGCCCTGGCGGGTCTCCAAGAAATAGTCCACAAAATCCCTGTCCTCCGGCGGCGTTCCTGGTGTGAGGGTGTAGGTGCAGTTTTCAAACAGCCAGCGCTCTATGGCGAGCGCCTTTTCATATGGTGTCGTATAGCCTTCCGTGATGGCTTCTGCGGTTTTGTAAACGGGCTCCGGGAGCGTTTGAGGCAGCTGCAGGTAGTATTCCTTGAGCGGCTCAAAACCGTCGTCACGGGCGGCAGATGCGGCAGACTCAAGGGCAAGCATGTTTTTGTCAAACCCTTCCGAGCCGCGGGTGAATATGACGGTTTCGGCAGTATAATGAAGCGACCACTGCACTTTTTTAGTGGTGAGTTCTGTCTGACGGTTGAAATAGATCTGGTGCGCGTCAAAATCCGTGCGTTTGAAGGATTGTAGCATGCCGGCATAAAACACGGTGTTGCCGTGCATATCGTAGGAAACATTGAGCGACAAGGGAGAGGTAACCTTGTAATAAATGTCTTTTGCGGGCTTACCGCCGTAAGGTTTGTCAAGCCCGAATACATCACGGCGGCTTTTCTGCCAGAAAGCGCTCATATAGCGGTATCCGCCCATGTCCCCCGCATCGGACCACCTTGAGCCATCGTAAGTGTCGAATACCGCGCCGGTCAGGCGTGTCGGTATCGTAGTCCGTACCCGCATCACAACGGTATTGTCCAACACAACATCGCCGCCCAGCCGGTCGCCCAGCGGCGAAAAGCCGGATTTACCGATGTCGAAAGTGCGCATGGCGGAATAGTCGTCATCATGGCCATCCAACAGGTCCCCGATGTCCTCCACAAAATGAACGAGCGCGTCCGAGCGGAGGTCGCCGTCCTTTTCAGGGGAGAAGGCGAATGCAAACAGGATGATTATGGGCAATACGGTGACCGCAAATATCTGGAGAAGGGCGCTCGATATCCGGTCGGGCTCGGGCAGGGTTTTGTTGATCAGATTGCCCGTCATACGCGCCATGGATATCAGCAGGACCGACAAGAGCAGTATGAGCGCGGGAATGAGAAGAACAGATTTTTCGAAATACATCCATATGATTAGCCCCAGCGCGGCCGGAGGCAATACGACAAAAGCGAAAAGTTTTCTAAAGTACAGGCATAGTAACCCGGCGACAGGGAGCGCAAATGCCAGGCGTATGAACGTGAGTCCTCCATCGGCATACGGGGAGTCGCTCGGGTACCAGGATAAGCACCAACGTACAAAACCGGATAAATAGGCAAACAGCCGATCGGTTATGTCAAATACCAGCGCGTAACTTATTGTAATGATTGCCGCGGCAACAAGTATTGCGGGGAATATCCACCATTTGTAGGAGAAAAGCAATATCAGCCCAACATCCACCGCCATAATCAACAGGCAGGTCACGATACCTGCTTCCAGACTCAGGTGCGGAAAAATCGCGGCGCAAACAGCCGCCCCCAACAGAATGCAGGAGATCGCGTCGGCAACAATATCAAACGGCTTTGTTCGGACGCCTTTCATATTCCGTTCCCCGTCATTCGATGCTATTGAGGCATTCCGCCGCGTTACAGCCGGGGTCCGCATAAAGCGTATGCACACGCCCGCTGACCTTGGAGCCTCCGACAAGTATCAGCGTTACCGAATTGAATTGCGCCAGGGAGCGCTCCAGCATATCCGTCAGGCCGGGAGTCGCCTCTCTTGTCAGCACAAACAGAGCCTGCGCCGGCCCCGCCGTGCCGGAAACTCTCCTTAAAGCGCTTAAAAGGCTCACGCGCTCAAACTGCAGCAGCGCAAGCTGGTATTGCAGTTTTTCCAGATCGGCGACGCTCGAGCATGTCGCCTTATGGTCGAAATCGTCGCCCGGCAGCACCTGCACGGCACGGCCGCGCAGTACATTATGCAGTGCGATGCTTATCGCGCATTCGCACATGGTATCCGCGTACATTAGCGCGGCCTCTCCGGATAATCCTTGCGCGGACGTATCGATTAAAACAAGCGCCTGTTCCCGTTCGGGGTGCTCATACTGTTTGACAAACAGCGCACCCTGCTGGGCGGATTTTTTCCAGTGCACGCGCTTTAGTTCGTCACCTTCACGAAGGAGCCTCGCGCTACTAACGCTGTCCCCATGCTCTGATTGTCTTAAATAAGAATTTCGAAAAAGCTTGGCATCCGCCATGTTCGCAGAAACCGCACCCTGGGTCTCCGCCTTAGGCAGCACGAGTATCTCCTGCATGCGGTAATATGGACGCCGACGCATATCGATGCGCAGCGTGGTCAAGCCGAAAATGTCCGTGACCTTTACCTTCGTCATGCCGACAAGGTATTTGCCCCGGTACGGTGTGGTGACGGGAATATGGAAATCCTTGCCCGAGTGCGGCGGAAGGCTGAACACCAGGCTGATGTTTTCCCGCAGGGAAACCACGTCCACATGCACTTCCACTAAAGACAGCGGAACCGGCCGCTCGTTCCGGATATCGAGGTGCAGAACCGTTTCCTCGCCCTTGACGCAGATTTTTTTACCCAATTCCTGCTTATAGGTAAGAACGTATATTGTCCAGAGGTTCAATAAAACCACGGCGATCACCGCGAAGAGCTGCGTGGAAAACACAATGAAATAGATACGTAAGCCCGAATAAAGCCCCGCAAGATAGCACGCGGCCATTATGGAATAATAGATCCATCTTATGCGCTTCATGACACGCCAGGAACGCGGATGGCGCGGAGTATGGAACGGATGAGCCCTTGGGGCGTCTCCAACTTCTGGTTTTGTTGCGTATTCAGTACAATCCGGTGGGAGAGCACCGGCTCCGCCATAGCCTGCACGTCGTCGGGCAGCGTATAGCTGCGGCCGTTGAGCATGGCGTTGGCCGCCGCTGCGTTCATCAGCGCAAGCGAGCCGCGGGGGCTTACGCCCAGTGAGATCTTTTCGTTTTTGCGCGTTGCCTCCGAGATGGAAACAATGTATTCCATGACGGGCTTGGCGCATACGATCTCGTTGTGGTACGCGCGCAGTTTCAAGATATCTTCGGCGCTGGCCACGGGCCTTAGGGCGTCAATCGGCTTTGTGCCCTTGTTGCGCATCAGGATATCTATTTCCTCATGCCGTTGCGGGTAGCCCACTGAAATCTTTAACAGGAAGCGGTCCAGCTGCGCTTCGGGCAGCGGATAGGTGCCCACATGCTCAACGGGGTTTTGCGTGGCCAGCACCATAAATGGCTGCGGCACGGGATAGGTGACGCCGTCTATCGTGACCTGCCCTTCCTGCATCACCTCAAGGAGGCTGGACTGCGTCTTGGGGCTGGTGCGGTTGATTTCATCCGCCAGCACAATCTGCGCCATGACGCTGCCGAAGTTGACCTCCCGTTCGCCGGTTTTTAAATTGAAGCTTGTAAATCCGGTTACATCGGAAGGAAGAACGTCGGGCGTGAACTGTATGCGCTTAAAACTGCATTCGAGCGTGCGCGCAAGGGCGGAAACGAGGGTGGTCTTGCCCAAACCGGGGACGTCCTCAATCAAAACATGGCCACCGCACAATAAAGCGGCCAGTACCATATCCACAACCTTTTCCTTACCGACGATTACCTGTCCGATATTGTCCTTTATTTTACGAATCAGTTCAAGAATTTCGGTTTCGGCGCTCATGTGCGTTTTCCCTCTCGTTCTATATTTACGTAACTGACCGTTGACAAAATTGCATTTTGTATACAATATATATCTTCGTTGCAAGAGTTGGCAAGAGTTACATATAAGTTTGGAGCTTGTCCATACGGAAGCTGAGATCCTTTTGCAGAGTGAGGGTCAGATGAAAGCGCGCTCAGTGAAAGCGCGAGATATGCTGCCTGGAATGGCCCAGCCGCCAGGTGGGGCAAAAGCAATCGTTTTGCCCCGCCTTATGTCAACGGTCAAGGCTTCCAGCGGATCAGCTTCTTTTCAAAATATGCCACGACGTAATACATCATGGCGGCTAGCGCGCACAGAACAAGTATGCTCGCCATGACAAGGTCCAACTGAAACACCTGCCCGCCGTAAACAATCAAATAGCCAAGGCCCGCTTTGGATACAAGGTATTCTCCCACAATCACGCCCACCCAGCTCATACCTACGCTCAGCTTGAGCGCGGACATCATGGTGGGAACGCTTGCGGGCAAAACTGCCATGGTGAATATCTGCATGCGCGTCGCGCCCAAAGTGCGCATGAACATCTGCTTTTCCTCGCTGATTTCGTTAAAGCCGGTGAGTACCGTCAGTATTGTGACAATCAGCGAAATCAAAAGCCCCATGGCGATGATGGAACTGGTGGATGCGCCGATCCATACGATCAGGATCGGACCCAGGGCGATTTTGGGCAGGGCATTGAACACGACAAGGTACGGGTCCAATATTTTATTTGCATTGGGGCTCCACCACAGCAGCACGGCGATCACTATGCCTAATAGCGTCCCAAGAATAAAACTCACTACGGTTTCATATAGCGTTACACCAATATGCATCCACAGCGTCCCTTCCTGATAGAGCGAGGAGACCGTGTCAAGCACCCGGGAAGGACTGCTTGTGACAAACGAATCGATCCAATGGAGCTGCGCACTCACCTCCCAAAGTATCAGGAAAAGAACCAATATGATGTACCGCATGGATACCACAAATGTATGGCGGCGTTTTAATCCCTTTAAATAAGCCAGATGCTCCGCGCTGCCGCCCGGCTCAGCTTTCATGAACCTCCAGCTCCTTCCATATGGTATTGAAATAATCATGAAACTCTACCGCGTTTCGCCGGGCAATGGGGGTGGGCGGGGCACTCAATGTGATGGTCAGTTCCCGCTTTACACGCGCCGGACGTTCGGAAAACACGATGATGCGGTCTGCCATGGAGATAGCCTCTGCAATATCGTGGGTGACAAGCAGCGCAGTCTTGTTTTCGCGCTTGATGATGCCATGTACTTCATCCGCGGTCTTGAGCCTGGTTTGGTAATCGAGCGCGGAGAACGGTTCGTCAAGCAGCAGAAGGTCTGGGTCGAATGCCAACGTGCGGATCAGCGCCACCTTCTGGCGCATGCCGCCTGATAGCTGGCGGGGATAATGGTGCTTGAATTCGTCAAGCCCGTACGTGGAGAGAAGTGTGAGCGCACGCGCCTTTGTTTCCGGTGTGAGCATGCGCTTGACTTCAAGCCCTAAAAGTATGTTGCCTTCAATATCCCGCCAATCAAATAGCTGATCCCTTTGGAGCATGTACCCGATGTTTTGGCCCGGCGACGTGATCTCCTTACCCTTGATACGCACGCTGCCCGAAGAAGGTATGATAAGCCCGGAGAGTATGCTCAGCATGGAGGTCTTTCCGGAACCGGAAGGGCCGACGATGGCGACGAATTCTCCTTCATATATGGCGATGTTGAGCTGATCTATGGCGAGCGTTTCCGCGTGCGGTTCGTGGTAGGTGAGGCGTATGTCCTTGAGTTCTACAATCGGCTCCATATGCCGCCTCCTCTTTACTCTGTGATAGTGTAGAGTATTCTAAAGCGCTCAAAGGAGTGAACGACACGTTTTGGCATATCTCGTCGTATTCATATAGCAGGGGTCTGGGTTCATTTGTAAAGTGGCGGGAGGATATGACAAAATGCTGCATTGGAAAGTGTGTTGGTCAAAGGAACCGCCGCGCGATTGCGACTGCGTGCGTCACCGCAAGCGAAGGCGGCACGAGAACATACCGGGTATTGTGCTGATTGTGGCCGCTACGCTGGTGCTTTTCTGCGTATTGCCCTTATGGGTCATCGTGGTACTGGCTTGTGCGGTACTGCTTGCGCTGGGCATCGTGTGGATTTGCACCTAGTAGATATCAAGCCATAGTCTAGTATGGAAAGAATTGTACGCACGAAATAGGATCGCTGGTGCGGGACGGTTCAACGTCCCGGGACGCAAACGCGGCAAACAAAAAAGATGCATTGCTGCATCTTTTTATAAGTG
>JAEYSE010000032.1 GCA_023435025.1 Bacillota bacterium | reverse complement strand
GCCTGAAAGTGTCCCAATTTTCGCTTCGTAATCCGTAATCCCCAGCCGTGTTAGCATGGAGATCACCTCGTACTCATTGATTTCACGAAATTGTGGGGTGAATTCCGAGAAGACTTGTTCCAGTACGGTAAAATCATCGTTCATCGCCGGATTTTGTGAAAGATAGGCGATCCGCAGATTTGGATTGGCGGAAATAGAGCCTTCGTCAGGCAGCTCTATACCGGCTAAAATTTTCAGCAGCGTACTTTTTCCCGTGCCATTGAGGCCCACAATGCCAATATGGTCTCTTTCATTCAGGTATATGGACACGTCTTTCAACAGCTGCTTGGTGCCGTAATTCTTTGAAATATGTTCCGCAGATAATAACATCGTCTCTCCCTGTATTTCTTAAAAGCGGTGTTGTTGAGCGCCTTGTTGTGTTACCGCCTTTTAAACTCCGTAAGCCCGGCACAATATGCCCGTATGCTCAATTGTGTCTGAACTATCTTATCACCATTATAGAGCGAAGTCATCCTACTATCCAAGCAAGACAACATCGCTTCGGGCATGGTATAATTCATTCTGCTGCCGTTTTTGCGGCGGTATTCCCATATATCATGAACAGTGTGAGGTTATGACATGAACGAAAAAGAGGTACGGGAGATCCGGCGCCGTTTCAGGGCGGATAAAAGTATGATCGGCAACGTATATGGCTGCTATGTCAATGAGGACAGAAAAATAGTCGCCACGTTTGAGGAGTTTCTTTCCAGCATGCCGCAGGAGGAGTCAGAACGTTTTCTTTCCCTTTTGAAGAAATCTTTGTCTGGGTCCCTGGGCAAAAATCTTGTTAATATAGAATTCAGCGCCAAACAAGTGATGGAAAGCGATGAACACAAGCTGTTATCCATGCTTCGCCAGACCGGGTTAAAGAATTCAGATTTGCTGCAAACCTTCTATCAGCGGGTGATTGAGACGCTGAAAATGGAAAGCAACTATCTCATTCTGCTGACTCATGACGTATATACCGTACCTTACAAAGCGAAGGACGGCGAAATACAGCAGGATGCATCCGACGAGGAATTCAGCTATATCCTTTGCAGCATATGCCCGGTAAAACTGACCCCGGCAGAGCTGAGTTACCATCTGGCGGCGAACCGCTTCCGCACCACTTCACAAGGATATGTGGTATCTGCGCCGGAACTGGGCTTTCTGTTTCCAGCCTTCGATGACAGAGCCGCAAACATTTATGGTGCGCTGTACTATATGAAAAATGCAGCGGAGAACCATCAGGAATTTATCGATACGGTATTCCACGTAGAGCCGCCCATGCCCGCTGCGGCACAAAAGGAGGTTTTTCAAGCCATATTGGCAGAAACACTCAAGGAGGAGTGTAGCCTCGAGGTGGTGCAGGCTGTCCACGAGCATCTGAGTGAGATGATAGACCGGCATAAGGAAAACAAGGAACCCGAACAGTTGCTGCTTTCGCAAAGGGAAATTGGAGCGGTGCTGCAGGAGTGTGGCGTATCCGAAGAGCATGTGCAAGCATTTGCCACTGCCTTTGACGCGCAGTTCGGAGCGGACGCGCAGCTTCCGCCTGCCAACGTCATCGACAAAAAGCAGTTTGTGATCCGCACACCAGATGTGGTGATTAAGGTTGATCCGGAGCGGAGTGACCTAATAGAAACGCGGGTGATCGACGGAAGCAGGTATATCCTCATTCCTGCGGATGCTGGCGTGGAAGTGAATGGGGTAAGCGTAAAGCTCGGCGTAAAGAATTGAGTGAACCGGATATAGAGAAAGCCGATACCTGCGTCATCCGACAAGTATCGGCTTTTTATATGCCATAAGGTTCTCGCTCTTTATGGTAACAGGGTAGGTCGCCCGAACTTGCCGCTGTGTAAGATCCAGCTCACGCTTGGCCTTCCATGAACTTCTTTTCATTTCCGCGTAGGCCAGTTTGCATTGTGGTCTGCGTTTTACTTCTGTGTAATTGACAAATTGTACCAAAATGGTATCATTTTATTACTTCATTTCATACCGGAGGAAACAGCAATGAGAAAGCATTTCTTATTCGTTTTAATCATGATCCTCGTCGCATTGCTGGCAGCCTGCGGCGATAAGCCCTCCGGCGTCCCGGAACGAATCGCATCCACCCCGACGGCCTCGCCTTTGCCGCAGATCATCCCGGAAGGAACGGAAACGGCGCCCCCTGAGGCCACGCCTGTCCCCCCGGTCTTAACCGTTGAGGAACTGCTCTCGGCCGCAGAAGCCACGGGGTTTGTAGGCCAAGCGGTTACGGCTTCTTTCGACTCAGCGGGAGTGTCGGAGACCGGCGAGACATCAGGCAGCTATATGTATGAATTGCCAAACGAAGGCGTCGATTATACGGATTCAATTTTGGCTGGCCTATATCTGATACAGAACGGCCTGATTTCTCCGGCCGAGCTCGAACAAGGACATGACGCTGAATGGGCGTTTGACGATTTCAGAAAAACCTATTACGACAGAACAGTCGATATTACCGGCCTGGGTGACAAAGCCTTTTATGTGAACCTCAATGGCGACGTTCACGTCTTGTTTCAGGATTACTACATCCTCGTTGCGTTCCGGAAAAGTGACGTCGATTTGGAAGCAAACATCGCGCTCGACAAATCCATCGCCGCGTTCATCATCGATAAGATCTCCATGGCCGACGTTTCTCTGACAACGCCGGACTGAGGAGGATAAGCTATAGAGAAATGTTGGCTTCTCTTGACTTTATATGGTAGGATGTCCCTGTATGATCCGTCTCGATCGGCGGTGCACAGCGTACGGCTGAATATGGGAGAAGCTTATGAAGATCGAGAAAATAAAGAACAGACACGTCCTCTTCAAATTTCCCGTTACGGATTGGGACTTGAATATCCACCTGATTATGGGCAACAAGTATAATTACCTGATCGATACAGGCCTGGGCTCCTTGAGCGTTGCGCCCATTCAGGAGTATCTAAAAAGCGACAGGAAACCGCTCATCGTTATCAATACGCACTACCACTGGGACCATGTCTGGGGCAACCATGTGTTTAGGGATTGCCCGATTATCTCGCATACGCTTTGCAGACAGATCATATTGGAAAAATGGGAAGAAACGCTGGACAAAAACAAACGGTTCTGCTTCGGAGAGGTCGAGCTGTGCCTTCCCAATTTACTGTTTAATGATGCCCTGTATTTTCCGGACGATAAGATAAAGGTATTCCATACGCCTGGGCATACGGCCGATTGCATCAGCATCCTTGACGAAGAGGAGAAGGTGCTGGACGTTGGGGACAACATCGGCGATAATCTTGATGAGATCGTGCCCAATGTCGATACGCAAATGCAGGTTTATATCGATACCGTGCTGAAGTATCAGGCAATGGACTTTGACATCTGTGTCTCGGGGCATAACGTTGTGCTTGAAAAGGGCATATTCGACAGGGTGTTAAAAGAGGTTCAACAGTTACGATGAACGGTTGAGAGTGCAGCAAGCATAAGCGTGACCTGCACCACGTACTAGCCGATACCGTATAAAAAAAGCGTGATTTGAACAAATCCTCAAATCACGCTTGTTATTTTGTATGGCTTTATGTATTCGCTCGGCGTTCACGTTCCAAACAGGCGCGCCAGGCGACTTCGTACTTGGGGGCGCTGCGGTCGATTGAGGATTTCAACTCAAAATATTGTCCGTCATGGGTGCTGAATACGATCGTCATTCGGCCGTGTATTGCAAGGTTCGCAATCTCTTTTAAGTCCACGGATTTTTCGCCGATCACAAACCGGTCGCCATACATCCGCAGCGTTCCTTGTGCAAGTGGTTCTTCCTTAGGCCTTAAGCGAAAGAATTTTTGCCCGGCGTCCTCAAACAGCAAATCGTCGTTGGATGCGGCCAAAGCGCGCGCAAAGAATGCTTCCGTCTGCCAAAGATCCCAGTCCGTAATGGTGGAAAAGGGGAGGGAGTCGCCTTCGAGTATGCCGTATTCCGTATAGCGGCCATGCAGGCCGCAGTCGCATGCAAACTGGTCGTCCTTACTCGTTATCGTTCCCACTCGCTCGCAGGAAGGGCAGAGGTAAAGCCCTGCCTCAATGCCTTCGGCAAGGCGCTTGCCAACAAAGCGCACATGCTCCACATTCTGGCGGGCGTAGGCATCCTCGCTTAGGTCGCGCGCGATGATGGCGCTGACCTCTTCGTTAGTCATGCTTTTGAGTTCTTCGGGGGAATAGCGGGCGACCTCATAGCCACGCATTTTCCCGCGCCGGATAGTCTTGGACCAACGCGGAGAGGCAAAATACCCGCCTTCTATGCGGTAGGTAACAAGCGCAGCGCCGCTTGCGCGTACAAGCTTCCCTGTGGAAGGTAGGATATCGCGGGTGAGGCCGTTGAAAGAGCGGTCCCCTTCCGCAAATATGCATACGTTACGGCCCGCGTGAATGGATTTCAGGACTTCCATTACCGTGCGCGCGTCTGTCGTTCCTTTTACGCGGGAGATGGGGGCAAAAAAGGCTTGCAGCAGCTTGGAAGCGAATCCCGCCCGCAATACGTGTTCCCCCGCCACAAAGTACATGTGCTCACGGTAGCTTGCCCCCACCATGAGTGGGTCGTAGTTGGTATTGTGGTTACTAAGAATGATACAGGGGGAGGGGAGTGCATTCTCCTTTGCCCAGGTATACCCAAAGCGCAGCTTTAAAAACAGCTTGACGGGTTGGCGGAAAAACCGGTATATCCAAATGTGACGCCTGAAGTTTTTCATATGACTCCTTATATGCAGGGGTAGTCCACTCCATTGTAAAGCATGTTAAGTGGATTATGCTATAAAAATAAACGCAAAAAGTAAAACTGACATCAACAGTCTATATGGCATAGCATAAACGAAATAAAAAAAGGCGCAATATGCGCCTGATAGGTATTGTTTGCATGAGGAAATTTACTCTTCCACCACCAGAGCGGGAGAATCTTCCCGGGGCGGCGTTACCGCCTGCGCGGATTTTATAGCCTGCACAAGCGCGGAAAGCTTATCGTAGGGCTTAAGCGGGATGTTGGCGGCGGGCACATGCAGCGTATCGCCGGAGAGCGGAAGTACGCCCTGCAGCGGGTTTACCGTGAAATGGTAGGGCTGTTTGCTGTCCGGCCCTTTTGTAAGGAAGAACACATAAACACCGCCCAATTGCAGACGGGGAGTTTGCCCGGCGGTAAGCTCCATGTGCTGCAGCGTTGTGGCGTCCATCATGCCGCCAATTCTTTCCGGGCTGAATACCATGTTCAGTTCATCCCCGTAGGACAACGCGCCCTTCATGACGCCGTAAGCTTCTATTGTTACAATGGAAGCCGAGTACTGTGCCTTTTCCACTGCGCCGCCGTTGCGTACGGAAAATGCGGTGTCCTTCATCTGCGGGAACCGCGTCACCTTGCCGATGAATATTTCGTCGGCAGCCAACGTAAGAGAAGAAACGGAGTCATAGTAGTAAACAGGAGCGGGTGCACTGATGACGGTAGAAAGAGCCTGAATTTCCTTCTGGAGCGCATCCAGGGAAATTCGCTTCCCGTCCCAAATGACTTCGCTGTCTACAATGGGCATTGGCGCGCCGGAAATCAGGGAGTATCCGGTCAGATCCTCCGCGTAGTTAACGTCTTCGCCCGTACCAAGGAAAAGAAGATAAGTCTCGCCTGTATTCATGGGGCCCGTGGTACAATGAACGATATCGCCTATTTGGGCATTTCCGGCATAGACTTTTGTAATGTTAAGATCATAACAGGTATTGCCCGAAGCATCGATATGGTTACCCGTGCATTCGCCCGAAACAATGAGGGAGGCGTTTCGGTACTGTGCGCGCAAATCCGAAAGCAAACGTTCTTCCGCGGCAGGCGAAGAAACCACCACGTTTGTGGCGGGTGGAATCGGCGTACATGCGCTTAAGATCAGGCAGACGAGCAATGCGCTCAATAGCCGAAATCCTTTGCCCATGCGATCCCTCCCCTCCGATGGCGCATCCTTGCGCACTGTTTGCGTAAAAGCATGTTCACGCACTATTCATACTATAGACGATAGATCAACCATTTTGGTTGCATGACACAGGAAATTCACAAAAAGTTTATGGAAGAAGCATAAATGGTCGCATAAAATCTACCAAAACAAAAAGGGTGTGGAAATTACATTTCCCGTCTTCCTGTGAGCGCCTTGCCCAGCGTGACTTCATCGATATATTCAAGATTCCCACCTATGGGAATGCCGTGCGCGATTCTTGTGACGCGCACATTTTTTGTTTTCAGCAGCTTTGCGATATAGGAGGCGGTTGCCTCGCCCTCCACATCCGGGTTGGTAGCGAGTATAATTTCTTTTACGCCACCCTTGTCCACCCGTTCGACTAGCTCCCGTATGCGGATATCATCCGGGCCTACGCCGTCCATAGGGGAAAGGGAGCCCTGCAGCACATGATATCTGCCGCCGAACTCACGGGATTTTTCCATGGCCAGTACGTCACGCGCGTCCTGCACCACGCAGATTACGCCGTTATCCCGCGCCGTATCCGCACAGAGCGCGCAGGGGGCGGTATCCGTATAGCTGCCGCAAACCGGGCAGCAAAACACTGTTTCCCGTGCGTGCAGTATCGCCTGTGCAAGCTCGGCTGCCTGACCTTTTGGCACCTCCAGCATGTGGTACGCGAGGCGCTGTGCGCTTTTCATACCGATACCGGGAAGCCGCGCAAGCTGCGCGGTCAATCGTGCGATTGGTTCAATGGCCTGTAGCATAGATTAGAACCCAAGGTTCAGGCCGCCGGTGATTTTACCCATTTCGGCGCTCATCATCTCATCCGCCATACGAAGCGCCTCATTGGTGGCAGCCGTAATCAGATCCTGCAGCATTTCTACATCTTCCGGGTCCACGCAGGCCGGGTCGATTTCGATATTCTTGACTTCCTTGCGGCCGTATACGGTAACTTTTACCACGCCGCCGCCCGCCTGCGCGGTCAGCTCGCGCGCGCCAAGCTCTTCCTGTTTACGCACCATATCCTGCTGCATTTTTTGGGCCTGTTTCATCATTTGCTGCATATTCATGCCGCCGCCCATACCGGGGAAACCACCCTTTGCCATATAGGACCCTCCTGATACTGCTATTTCATTCTGTCCAGTATATCATATTCGACCGCGGCTTGACAAACGCGTGCCCTTAACCCTCTATATGCAGTTTATCGCCGAACATGCGTTGCATTTCTAGGGTTTTGGGGTCGTTGGTGGGCTTCTGTGCCACGACGATGCGGATCTGTAGTTCCGGCTCCACTGTTTGCAGGAGATTCTTTAAAATCTCAAGATGCTTGGGGATACTCAGCGCTGTCGCATGTGTGGACTGTACGGGCGGGAACATGGCGGTGAGCATATTTCCTTCCCGAATAGCGCTGTGCGCCGCATTCGCCATAATATACAGCGGTAGGTTCTGCTTTTGCAGCAATTGCTTGAGCTTCTCCCAGGCCGGATCAAACGCGCTGCCGTTTGCAGGCGCCGCCGGTTTCACGGGAGTAGCGGGCTTCGCGGGCGCTGTTTGCGCCGGAGCCTTTTGTTCCATCGGCTCGTCCGCATAAAATGCGGGCTCCTCCGGCGGAGGGACGAGGTCGTCCCCAAGCGCATCCCAGGGAGGCGTATCCTGAACTGCGGGCGCCGGCCTTTGCGCGTTTTGCACAGGCTGCGGCGCGGCAGGAGGTATGGGCTGCTGGGTGATTACTGGAACTGCACCGCTGAGCTTTGCCTCCAATTGCGCGATACGCTCCTGCAACGCGATTAGCGCGCCTTCATCCTCCGGGCGGCAGATACGCACCAGCATGGCCTCCAACAATACGCGGGGCTGGCGCAGCCACTTCATTTCGGCTTGGGATTTTGTAATTAGTTCCAGCGCACGCAGTAGCCGTTCCTGCGAAGCGTTCTGAGCTTGCGCGCGGTAGCGGGCCATGGTTTCCTGCGTGCAGTCCAAAAGCTCGCGGCAGTCCCCACACGCTTTTGCGAGCAGCAGTGCGCGCAGATGCTGGGCAAGGTCCTGCGTGAACACGCCCATGTCACGCCCGCTGCGCACAAGCGCATCAAACTGCGTAAGCGCGTGGGCGGCGTCGCCTTTTAAAAGCGCATCTGCCATGTCAAACAGGAAATCCTGCTGCATGGAGCCAAGCACATCGTAAACATCGCGCTCTGTGACATGCCCGCCGCAAAAGGCAAGGCATTGGTCGGCAAGGCTTAGAGCATCGCGCATGCCTCCGTCCGCCGCGCGGGCGATGGCAAGTAGCCCGCCTTCCTCAATAACCGCGCCCGCGCCGGACAATACATCCTGCAGTACGCCCACCATATCCGAAAGCGAAAGCCGGTGAAAATCGAACCGCTGGCAGCGGGAGATGACGGTGGGCAATATCTTCTGCGGCTCCGTCGTGGCCAGTAAAAACAGCACATGCGCGGGCGGCTCCTCCAGCGTCTTTAACAGCGCGTTGGAGGCGGCGTTTGAGAGCATATGGACTTCGTCTATAATATAGACCTTGTATGATAGCTGCAGCGGCGTAAAGCGCACCTTTTCAAGCAGCGCGCGCATATCGTCCACGCCGGTGTTGGATGCGGCGTCGATCTCTATAATATCCACTGCATCCTCCTCCAAAGAGTGGCGGCAGGCGTCGCAAGCGCCGCAAGGCTCGCCATCTGCGGGAGAAAGGCAGTTGACCGCGCGCGCGAATATCCGGGCGATGCTTGTCTTGCCCGTTCCGCGGGAGCCGCTGAAGAGGTACGCGTGGGCATAACGGCTGGAAACCACCTGGTTTTTTAATATGGTGGTGATGTGGTCCTGCCCTTTGACGTCCTCAAACCGGCGTGGCCGGAACCTGCGGTAGAGCGCCTGATACGACATAGTTCCTCCTAAGCAATCCATAAAAACTAGGGATACCCTTTTCAATATTGTATCATTGCCGCTTACGCATGTAAAATGCGGTGCGGCGGGTTTTCAAAAGAAAACAACCGGAAAGGCTTGCACAATCCGCAATGTACGCCTAAAATAACTTCAACGGCTCTATTGAATAAATATCCATATTAAAATAAAGGATTGGGGAGATAAGCGAATGGTGAAGTTTGCAAAGCGGATGGAAAATGTATCCGGAAGCGTGATTCGCGAGATACTCAAACTGATGGGAGATCCGGAGATCATTTCCTTTGGCGGCGGAAATCCGGCCAAAGAATCCTTCCCGATCGAGCTTGTGGAGCAGATCGCCCATGAGGTGCTGGAGAAAAATGGCGCAAACATCCTCCAGTATGGCACCACGGAAGGCTACATGCCGCTGCGCGAATCGTATCTGACACATATCGCTCGCCCCAAGGGTGTTACGGCGGGGGAGGAGAGCGTACTGACGCTCACCGGCTCCATGCAGGGCGTGGATCTCGTTGCCAAGGTGTTTATTGATCCCGGCGACGTCGTGCTCGTGGAATCCCCTACGTTTTTAGGTTCCCTTCAAGCGTTTCACACCTACCAGGCAAACTGCGTGCCGGTGAATATGGACGACGAAGGCGTGGACCTTAACGACCTGGAGGAGAAGATCCGCGCGCACAGGCCCAAGCTGTTCTACGTGATCCCCACGTTCCAGAACCCCACGGGCAAGACGCTGGGCATAGAGCGGAGAAGGGCAATCGCGGAGCTTGCCGCGAAGTACGATATCATCGTAGTCGAGGACGACCCATATTGCGATCTCAGATATAGCGGCTCGCCCGTGCCGCCGATCAAGACGTTTGATCAATCGGGAAACGTCATACTGCTCAACAGTTTTAGCAAAATACTCTCTCCTGGGCTTCGCGTGGGGGCTTTGGTGGCTACGCCGGAAATCACAAAGAAGCTTACCGTCGCCAAGCAGAGCAGCGATACGCATACCTCCAACCTCACCCAGGCCATTGCGGATATGTTTTTGCGCCGTGGTCTTCTGCCGGGGCATTTAAACAACATCATCCCCATGTACGCAGAACGGCTCCGTACGATGCTTGCAGGCATAGAAGCGCATTTTCCCGCGTCCTTCCGCTATACTAGGCCGGAGGGCGGTCTGTTCGTATGGGGCGAGCTGCCCGGAACCCCGGACGTGCCCGCCATGCTCAAACGGGCGACAAGTGAATTTAAGGTGGCGTTTATCCCCGGCCAGTACTTCTACATAAGGCCGGAGAGCATGGGGCAGAACACCATACGCCTCAACTTCTCTTCCGCCACGCCAGAGCGCATCGCAATTGGCATGGAGCGGCTGGGCAGGCTGGTAAAAGAAAGCATCTAACATCTTAAACACAAGAGCGGCTGCCGGAAATTCCGACAGCCGTTAAACTTCATTACAGTTTGTTCTAACATAGGCGAGGCGCTCCGTCGCCCTGCAAATGTAAGAAACTGAGAAGCGTTCATATAAATCCGTCCGATTTGACGATTGGTTGTGCAGCCTTGGCTGCACATCATTCCTTGTAGAATACCCGAATGTGTCATTCGGGTGCATGCGCGTCAAATCGGACACCTTGCGTGCAGGGCTGCTACGTCAAGCCCTGCACGGAAAACTCGAAAAAGTGGAACACTTTTTCGAAAATCGATTAGCTGCAGCGCCCTTCGCGCACAGGCCGCTTCTGGCAGGCCATATCCTGTACGATCATCAGGCACTCGCCAAAACGCTGGAAGTGGTTGATTTCGCGCTGACGCAGGAAGCGCAGGGGGTCGAGGACAGCGGGATTATCCGTCAGGCGCATCAGATGCTCGTAGGTCGCGCGGGCCTTCTGCTCCGCTGCTATCTTATAAGAGCGACATTCAAAAATTCCAGTGGATTTCAATCGGGATCTCCCCTCCCGGCATGTGCTTTCCCACCGCGATATAGTCAATAAAATGCTCCACAATCTCCCGACTGAGGCGCTCCGGGCGGGTATACCACTCAATGAGCTCCCTAGGGTCGTTTCTCAGGGCGTCCTGTTGAAGTGCATCCACCTGTGCCTCCAGGCCGGACGCAAGTTGCTCCAGCCGATTTTTTTCCTTTATAAAGTCGCGGGAGAGTTCCATGTACTCGCTTTCTGACAGGATGCCTTTTACTTTATCAAGATACAGCTCGCGTATGCATTTTGTATATTCAACGGTTTTCTTCCGGCAGGTGGAAAGCACGGCCTCCAGTCTCGCTTTTTCTTCATCCGCCGCGGGGAAGCATTCCATGGTTTGCCGCAGTGCATCATGGTCAAGATACGTTTCGGATAACCGGTAGAATTCCGCAATAACAGCTTGTTCCAGGCTTGCAACCGAAACAAACGAGCCTACGCAGGCGTCTTTTGCCACATGCCGGGTGGAGCATCGCAGGTAATACCGGCCCCGGTTTTTAGAGGAACGCATGTGATAGCCGCAGTGCATGCAGCGCGCCTTGTTGGAAAACAGGCCGATCTCGCCAGTGGCAAAAGGTTTTGCGCGTTCGGCTATCATGGACTGTACGGTATCCCAAAGCGCGCGGTCGATGATCGGCTCGTGGGTATTTGGCGCTACATACCATTGCTCTTTTGGGCGTGGTCTGTTGACCTTGGTTTTGTACGAAACACTGCCATACCTGCCCTGCACCATGTTGCCAATATAGATTTCGTTGGTCAGCATATCCGATATGGCGGAATATTTCCACAACGTGCCTGTCTTTGCCTTGGGCGGTTGATACCGCAAGCCCAGGAGACGTTTGTATTCCGTAGGGTTGGGGATGCCCCTGTCGTTGAGCATGCGGGCGATCGCGGTCTTCCCATAGCCTTTTGCAAACAGCAAAAACACCTCCCGCACAACGGCGGCGGCATCTTCGTCAATGAGCAAGTGCCCCTTTTTGTCCGGATCCTTTTTATAGCCATAGAGCGCGAACGCGCCGATATGCAGCCCGTTCTTCCGCTTGTTGGTCAGTACGCTTCTGATGTTTTCGGACATATCCTCCAGGTACCATTCATTTATGAGGCCGTTGATCTGCCGTGATTTTTTGTTTCCTCTGTTCGCGGTATCCGCATTGTCCACAATGCTTACAAACCGGATATTCCACAGCGGGAACAGGCCGTGGATATAGGTTTCCACCAGTTCCAGCTCGCGGGTAAAGCGGGACTGGGTCTTGCAGAGTATAATATTGAATTTCCGTTGCTCCGCGTCCGCAAGCAGGCGCAAAAAAGCGGGGCGGTTCCGGTCCGCCCCGGCGTAATCATCGTCGCTATAAATGCCGTAAATTTCCCAGCCCTGATCAAGGGCATACGAAATCAGCATGGATTTCTGGTTTTGTATGCTCCCGCTTTCGTCCGTCACAAGACGCTTGTTTTTATCCTCTTCGGATAGGCGGCAGTAAAGGGCTGCCTTCATATGGGTCTCCTTTATGGAAAAGGCCTGAAAGCTAATCAAGACTTTGTAGAAAACGGCGTTTTCCGCTGTTCCAGCCGGTTGATAAACGCCATCCACTTTTTTGTGTACTCTCTTTTTAAATCCGCGTCGCTGCATCGGAAGACGTTTTTGCAGGTGATCGGCGTTCCCTTTTTCGGCATATGGCTCCCTCCTTTCTACGAAGAAGCCTATGAACAGTGCTCGTACAATATGAAGAACATTATCCCGCTTGCTTTGCGGGTTACTGGCGGTATAACATTGATGTGAATCATATCCATGCCAATGGCCGTTCAAATGCAGGAAGGAGCCTAATATGCCGCTAATCTTTATCCGGAACGATATCACCAAAATGGAGACCGACGCGATTGTAAACGCCGCCAATTCGTCACTTCAGATGGGAGGGGGCGTTTGTGGCGCGATATTCGCGGCGGCGGGGGAAAGGCTGCTTCAAGCGGAATGCGACGCGATCGGCGGCTGTGAAACGGGCCAGGCCGTGCTCACAAAAGGCTATGGCCTGCCCGCAAAGTACATTATCCATGCAGCTGGTCCCATTTGGGGAGGAGGCGGGCATGGGGAGGCGGAGCTGCTAAAAGCCTGCTACACGAATGCATTGCTGCTGGCAGAAAAGCACGGGATTTCCTCCATCGCGTTCCCGCTGATTTCCTCCGGCATATACGGGTATCCGAAGGAGCAGGCGCTCAAAATTGCCGTCGACGCCATCGGCGCGTTCCTGTTGGAGCATGAGATGGCGGTCTACCTTGTGGTACTTAATAAGGATGTCCGCATGCTCGGCGAAAAGCTGTTTTTCTCCATACAAACCTACATTGACGAACGCTATGTGGAAGAATATACGCCGCGTTTCCGTTATTCCGGAATCTGGCCGCAAGGGGAGGAAGAAGATCTGCCGCCTACAAAGGCATTGGTGATCCCATCCATGTCAGCGCCACCCCTGGAAGCTAAGAAAATGGAGCGCCGTCTGGAAGATGTCATCGGGCAACTGGATGAGTCCTTTTCACGCATGCTGCTGCGCCTGATCGATGAAAAAGGCATGACCGACGTGGAGACCTACAAACGGGCGAATATCGACAGGAAGTTATTTTCCAAGATTCGGACCGGAAAGGACTATAACCCCGGCAAGACGACCGCGCTGGCGCTGGCGGTGGCGTTAAGGCTCAATCTTGACGAGACCCGCGATCTTCTTTCAAAAGCTGGATACGCCCTTTCCCGCAGCCATAAACAGGATATCATCGTGGAGTATTTTATCCGGGAAGGAAACTACGACATATTTGAAATCAATGAGACGCTGTTTGCGTTCGATCAGCCGCTTTTGGGCGGGATGCGGTAAGAGGTCGGTATTGTCGCAAAACTGTCGCTTCCTAGGCGACCTTTGAGCGTTTATCGGATGCTATCCTCTAAAGCACAACGAACAGGGAGGATAGCGCAATGGAAAACAACCATACGGAACTCGTATTCATACTGGACCGCAGCGGTTCCATGGCAGGGCTGGAGAGCGATACCATAGGCGGGTATAACGCTATGCTGGATAAGCAGAAGCAGGTCCCCGGCGAGGCACTGGTGACCACCGTGTTATTTGACGATCAGTACGAGCTGCTGCATGACCGGGCAAATATTGCGGGGATTGCGCCCATTACGCAAAAAGAGTACTATGTCAGAGGAACCACGGCACTGCTGGACGCGATCGGGCGTACCCTTCAAAAGATCGATAACGCCCAGAAAAATGTTCTGCCGAATCATAAAGCCAGCAAAGTGATCATCGTCATTACGACTGACGGCATGGAAAACGCCAGCCGGGAATACGCAGGCGAAAAAATCAAAGCTATGGTAGAACGGCAGCAGGAAGAATGCGGCTGGGAGTTTATTTTTTTAGGCGCAAATATCGACGCAATCGCTACAGCAAAAGCGTTCGGCATCCACCAGGACCGCGCCGCCAACTTTATGGCGGATAGCCATGGCGTTCAGCTCAATTATAGGGCGGTAGGCGAAGCGGTTGCGCAGCTCAGAACGAATGCACTGCTTTCAGCGGATTGGAAGGACGGCGTTGAGGATGATTATCGAATGCGCCGGGCACCTGAAAAGAAGGGTTGAACGATAAAAAATGGAACCCTCTGTTGAGAGTTCCATTTTTGATACCGCTAGAACTTGTTCCTGTTCTTGATTTCGCGCATGGCCTGCTTCATTTGGCCCTTGCTGCCGAACATCCGGTTAATTTTTTCCTGTTCCCGCTGGCGCGCGTTCTGTTCTGCGTACCCGATTTCCTTTTGCAGCTTGTTGTAGCTTTCCAGGCGCTCCACCGGCAGGGTTCCGGCCTCAATGGCCTGCTTTACCGCGCACCCCGGCTCTGTGGCATGGGAACAGTCGCGGTACCTGCATAATGCGGCCAAATCTTCAATGTCCTCAAAGGCTTTGGAAAGGTCCCCGGACTCAAGCTGCAATTCCCGCATGCCAGGAGTATCGATCACAAGGCCGCCGTCCGGCAAAAGCAGAAGCTGGCGGTGCGTTGTGGTGTGCCGCCCTTTGTCGTCCATGCCGATCTCGTTTGTGAAAAGTACGTCTTCCCCCATAAGTCGGTTGATCAGCGTGGATTTTCCTACGCCGGAAGACCCGATAAACGCGACGGTTCTCCCGGCAGTGACATAGGGCAGGACACCCTGGTAGCCGTCCTTTTCCATGGCTGAGCAGGTTACGACGTCCGTCCCAACGGCGACTGCGGATATTTCCGAAAGCCGCGCGTCCAGATCCCCGCACAGGTCGGCTTTGGTTAACACGATAACGGGGGTAGCCATGCTGTCCCAGGCGATAGACAGGTAGCGTTCCAGGCGCCTCAAATTGAAGTTCGCGTTCAGCGACATACAGATGAACACGATATCGATGTTGGAAGCAACCACCTGGGATGCGTTGGAGGTTCCTGCGGCCTTGCGCGCAAACGTGCTTTTTCGGCGAAGCACATGGTGGATAACGGCATTCCCGCCGCAATTGTCCACCCTGTCAATCATCACCCAATCCCCGACGGCGGGGAAATCCACGTTGGTAACAGCGTTATGGGCGAGTTTACCTGAAACAGCCGCCCAAAGTTCCCCATCTTCAGAAATCAGCTTATAGAGTTCGCGATGCTGTTCCAAAACCCTTGCCGGAAACAGCCCTTCATACAGAGTCGCTTCCTGTTCGAAGCGCGGGGAAAAACCATATCGTTTTAAATTCTGAAAATACATGTTATCCTCCAAAAAAATTTCATAGTTGCTTTTTGGAGGGCAAAAAGAGGATTATGAAATTCTTTTTCCCTCCCCGTTCGGGACAATATCCACAATCTTTGTAAACTTCATATTCCATCGCTCCTCTCTTGCTTGGGCAAATATTTCCCCAAGCCTAATTTCTGTTTGGGGTCATACACTCCAAGAAACATCATAGCGTATCATGGTATGAAATGGAAGGGGCAGCTTTTGAAATAAAGTATTATGTCGAAAATTGGAATAGCTTGACGGATTGACCATAGTAATTGAAGCGGTATAATAGTCTGTACTCTTTAAATTCGGGGGATAGCAATGAAGACACGTCGTGATATCCACGTTAAGCTGTTAAAAGTCATCCTGTGGGTGTACATTATCATGTGCTTTGTGATTGCCGGATTAAACTATGGTTATGTAAAAAAGGCACCGGAGGCCGTTGCACATACCATCACATGGATCTGGCTGATCTATGAAAACTGGGTGAAGACGGCATTTATTATTCTTGGGAGCCTACTCACCATCAGAATCATCTCATCATCAAAACGCTCATCGATGCGTAAAAGGAACCTTATTGGCTTCATTGCCGCCGCTTTGATACTTCATATTGCCGTACCGTTTCTTGCGAACAATTTTGAACTGTATTTCTATACCATGCCGTTTCCATGGACCACGACTCCTATGCGGCTGTTGGACCAGACAACTTCTTTTTATCAGAGCAACCTCGCCGCCTGGGGTGTCCGCGGCATCATGGCGGCGCTGATCGTTTATATCTGCGTCTGCGTAATCGTATTGATCGTTACGCTGTTATATGGGCGTAGGTTCCAGTGTTCCACCATATGCCTGTTTAACGGGTTTGCTGCCGAGGTTTTCAACCCCGCAATGCCCTTAATCGGAAAGCGCCGCCAACCTAAGGACGGTACCCTTAAAGCGTTGTATGTGCTCCGGTGGGTGTTCTTGGGCATTGGGCTGCTATTTTTCCTGTATTGGGTGCTAAATCTTATCGGTGTGCCGCTGCCTTTAGACAAAGAGATGGTTGCAAGAGCGGAATCATACAAGTATCTTGCTGGGGAGCTGTTGGCGGCGATCTTCTTCTGGATCGCGTTCATGGGCAGAGGGTATTGCTTTTATTGTCCCTTGGGCACGGTGCTGGGATTTGTTTCAAAAATCGCCGGTCAAAGAATAGCAACAGCACAAACAAGATGCATAGCGTGCAATAAATGCAATGTCGCTTGCCCTATGTCCATTGATATCAAGACAAACGCCATAAAGGGCATTGACGTAAGAGATATCAGCTGCGTAGGCTGCGGACACTGCGTGGATGCGTGCCCTACCGAGAATTTGGCATACGCAACCAAATTTATCACAGCAATCAAGGGTCCGTCTGTTCCAAAGGGCAGGGAAGAAGAACGCGAACTGCCGCAGGTTTGATTACGACCGTTAAAAAACGCCTCCAACGCAGGTTGGGGGCGTTTTTCTATCATAAAAGAATGGAGGTCTACTTCGCCAGCTGATAAATATTCAGCACGTCCTGCCAATAGAGCTTTTTGAGACCACCGATGGGGTGTTCGCTGCCGAACGCCGCGCCGGTGGATTTTTTCGCCATCAGCTCGAGCTTGCTTTCGTCGATACCCAATTCGCCCAACGTGGAGGGAAGGCCCATCTTCTTGAAGAATTCACTTAAGCGGCTGATCCCTTCCTGTACGATGGCGTCGGGGTCGCGGTAGCTGCCGGTTACGCCCATGACATTCACGGCGAACTGCACAAACATGTTTACATTATCCTTATATACATACTGCATCCACGCCGGGGTCAGCACGGCAAGCCCTGCGCCGTGGGCCACGTCGTATATGGCGCTCAGTTCGTGCTCCATGTTGTGGCAGGCCCAATCCTGCTCGCGGCCCATGCCCAGAAGACCGTTGTGGGCCACTGTGCCGCCAAAGCCTACCTCGCACCAGGCTTCGTAATTCTGTGGGTCTTTGTTCACGATCAGCCCGTTTTTCATGATGGTCCTGAGCGTCGTTTCGCACAGTCCGTCAGTCAGGTCGGTATGCGTGGTATTGGTGAAATAACGCTCAAATACATGGCTCATCATATCCGCCACGCCGTTTGCGATCTGGTTTTTGGGTAACGTAAAGAACAGTTCGGGGTTGATGATGCTCAAAAGCGGCCTTAGACGCGGGCTGCCGTAGCCGTACTTCAACTGCTTCTCCTCATTTGTAATAACGGTATCCCCGCTCGATTCGCTGCCTGCCGCCGGGATTGTGAGTATAATCGCCACGGGGAGGGCCTTTTCAATCGCGATGCCCTGCTCATAGACGTCCCACACGTCGCCCTCATAATACACTCCCATGGCGATGGCTTTGGCCGAATCAATCGCGCTGCCGCCGCCTACGGCGAGTATGAGGTCCACGTTTTCCTTTTTGCACAGCTCAATGCCCGTGTGCACCAAAGAAAGGCGCGGGTTGGGGACCACACCGCCAAGTTCCACATATTCCAGCCCGTTTTCTCTCAGAGAGGCAACTACCGTATCATACAGGCCGCTTTTTTTAATGCTGCTACCACCATAGTGCAGCAGAATCTTTTTGGCGTGCGGCTTTAAAAGCTCGCCAATCTTCTTTTGCGTATCCCTGCCAAAAAGGATGCGCGCGGGGGAGTAAAAATCAAAATTGAGCATACGTTTTCCTCACTTTCATCTTCTTAGAATGCCCGGCATTTCAAAAACTTCGTTTGACTTAGGCCTGACTATGCGGTATTTTTTATATCATAAATCTTAACGTTAACGTTAAGTCAATAGCAAAGATCATAATTTTGGGAGGAGCATATGGGTTACACGGTCAAACAGGTATCGGAAAAAACAAATCTGGCCGCGCACGTTCTTCGTTACTATGAAAAAGAAGGCCTGCTGCCCCAGGTCGGGCGCAGTAAAAGCGGCATCCGCCATTATTCTGAGGATGATCTGGAGTGGCTGGGGCTGATTTGCTGTCTAAAGAATACCGGCATGTCCATCAAACAAATCAAGGACTTTGTGGACTTGAGCATAGAAGGGGATGCCACATTAAAGCAGCGCTGTGAGATGCTGCAGGAACATAAGAACAATGTAGAGGCGCAAATCAGGGATATGCAACAATATCTGAACAAGGTTTCACATAAGATTGCGTATTATTCTGCACGCTATGATACATATATCGCAAGCCATGCAGGAGAATCCAGCCAATGTCGCACATAATGAGGCATCATTTCTCAGCTTTTGACTTAATCTTTGCCTGATACATGCGTTCGTCCGCCCGGGCGATCAGCGCCTGTGCCGTCAGCTGCTCCCGATGCATGGTGTAGATTCCGTAAGAAACGGATCCCGCAATCCCATCATTCCGGAACTGTTCGATTTCCAGAATCTTCGTGCGTATCCGCGCCATAATTATCTCGGCGGCCTCGTAGGACGTGTTGTTCAGGCACACAATAAACTCGTCGCCGCCGTACCGGGCGACCCAATCCGCTCCTGCTCTTATGCAGCTGTTCATGGCGGCCGCCATGGAAGCAATGGTTTTGTCCCCGGCCGTATGCCCGTACGCATCGTTGATGGCCTTTAAATTGTCGATATCCAGAAAAGCGAGGCTCAGCGGCTGATCGGAATATGTGGCTTTGACGATATCCACAGGCAGACGCTCGTCCACGTACCGCCTGTTGTATAAGCCTGTCAAATTGTCTTTTATAATCAGATCGTTCAATTCAATAACAACGTCTTTCATCATGCGCCCTTCCGGGTAAACGCCTTGCCCAAAGAGCATGGTCTCCGTTGCGTTTTTAATAAGCTCCAGCACAATGGGACTCTGCGTATTCTCAATGGGAAGCGCTGTCACCATCATAATGACGCTGGGTGCCTGCTCCAGCTTCATATAACACCGAAGATCGTTATGGGCTCTGATTGAAATGCAGTTATCGCAGATTTTCGCATCCTTCCAATAGTTAAAACAGAGCTCGTCGGTAGAGAACCTTTCATTTTCACGGTAGTCCAGCACGCTTTTTTGAACCGGGTCCACCAGCCGTACAGCGTCATACATGGTTTTGAAGAAATCCAGGTGACTAGCGAGTTGACCCAATGATAAGTGTTGAATCATAAAGTGTCCTTCATTACTTGTATTTGGAAACAATCATACACGAACGCCGAATACTTGTCAAAATTGGTATTGGGAGAGCGTGATGCGTAAAAAATATCCCGCGCCTACATCGCGCGGGATATTTCTTTAGTCCTTTGGTATCTCCATTCCAAAGAGTTCCTTATATGATTCGCGCTCTGCCTCAGTTATTGGCAGCCGGGGCATCAATCCGGTACATTCATGGAAAGAAGCTGTCTCTGAAATATCCGGATACCAATCGCGTTCCTCCATCTCAATCACCTCCATAAAGTAGTGTTTGAGTTTCAACGGACAATCATGCAAAGAACAAATTTTATAGTGGGCTGCTCCGACTATATAAACGGCAAAGCATTATTCATTGCCGCTCGCATACAGCGCACGCAGCCGGATGACTTCCGGGTTATCCATATAATCGTCAAAGGATATGTTTCGGTCTATTAGCATTCCAGGCAAGATCTCGATGACCCGGTTTGCGACCGTCTGCGCAATTTGATGATCGTGCGTCGCGAACAGCATCACACCGTTAAACTCCGTCATACCTTCATTGAGCGCGGTGATCGCTTCAAGATCCATATGGTTGGTCGGTTCGTTCATGATCAATACGTTTGCGCCGGACACCATCATCTTTGCGAACATGCAGCGTCCCTTTTCTCCGCCCGAGAGCACCTTGACCTTTTTAAGCGCCTCTTCACCGGAGAAAAGCATGCGCCCCAGCCAGCCGCGAATGGTTGATTCGTACTGATCCTTGGAGTACTGGCGCAGCCAATCGATCAAAGATATTTCCAAACCATTGAAATAATCGGAATTATCGGAAGGGAGATAGGACTGTGTTGTGGTTACGCCCCATTTGTACGTCCCTTCATCGGGCTCCACTTCTCCGGCAAGAATCTGGAAGAGCGTGGTGCGGGCAAGTTCATCTTCGCCCACAAATACGATTTTATCGCCCGGTAGTACAACAAAGCTAACCTGATCAAGCACTTTTCGCTCGCCAATTGTCTTGCTGATGCCGTTGACAAACAGCACATCGTTGCCCAGCTCGCGGTCGGGCTTAAAATGTATGAAGGGGTAACGGCGGGAGGAGGGAGCGAAATTATCCATCTGCAGGTTATCCAGCATTTTTTTGCGGGAAGTTGCCTGGCGCGATTTTGAGGCATTGGCGCTGAACCGCCGGATGAATTCCTGCAGTTCCTTTGCTTTTTGCTCGTTTTGTTTTTGCTTGTCCTTGGCCTGACGTGCGGCAAGCTGCGTATATTCGTACCAGAAGTCGTAATTGCCCACGTATAGCTGAATCTTGCCATAGTCGATATCGACGATGTGCGTGCAGACCTTGTTCAAAAAGTGGCGGTCATGGGAAACCACGATCACCGTATTGGGGAAATCCATTAAAAACTCTTCCAGCCATTTAATGGCGTAGATGTCAAGGTTGTTGGTGGGTTCGTCAAGCAAAAGGATATCCGGCTTTGCAAACAGGGCCTGCGCCAACAAGACTTTGACCTTGCGCGGGCCGTCCAATTCGGCCATTTTTTTATAGTGATATTCGCCGGTGACGCCGAGACCATTGAGTAGAGTCTCCGCATCGGGCTCCGCATTCCAGCCGTCCATTTCCGAGAATTCGGCTTCAAGTTCGGCCAGCTTCAATCCATCGGCATCGTCAAAATCTGTCTTTGCGTATAGCGTCTCTTTTTGCTGCATGACCTCATACAGGCGCCGATATCCCATGATAATGGTTTCGATCGGGGTATGTTGCTCATAGGCGTAGTGGTCCTGGCGCAATACCGCGAGACGGTCTCCCGGCGTTATAAAAACCTCGCCCTTATTCGGTTCCAGCTCGCCTGACAATATGCGTAAAAATGTAGATTTTCCGGTTCCGTTCGCTCCGATCAGGCCGTAACAGTTGCCGGGGGTAAATTGAACGTCAACGTTTTGAAAAAGCTGCCGTCCGCCAAACTGAAGAGATATTCCTTGTGCGCTGATCATAGTACCTCATGTATTTCCTTTTATTATAAAACAATTCGTCTATCATACCATATTCCTTGGCATTTTGATAGTTAGGCAAAAAGAGAGGCCGAAAGGAGAAGCGTTGCCGCTCTACTAAGTTGCGCTTATGCGATCGCAGCATCTGCTGCAAGGTCTTCGTGAAGGTCTGCAATGGGGTCGCCCGTACATTGGATATACGATGCTGTAAAGGGGACGCCGTTGGGGTCTGCGGGGAATACGCCGCAGTCGTGCATGGTATAGAACCCTTCCAGCCCCGCCGCCCTAAGCTCCGAGGCGGTAGCGCCCCTCATGCACTGATGGATCATGGTTCCGATCATTTCCCAGTGGGCAAGTTCCTCCGTGCCGATGTCGTTTACCGTTGCGCGGACCCGGTTATCCGGCATGGAAAAACGCTGTGTCAGGTACCGGACCCCCGCGGCAAGTTCCCTTTCGGGTCACAAACCACAAAGCGTTCCGTGCCGGAAAAGGCAACGCCCGGAATATCGAGTACAACTTTAAGAATATACGCCCCCGCTTCGTCCGGGACGGGTTCCACCCGTATTTGATGTACTAGGCAGCGTATGAGTTCTTCGAGCGCTTCCGGCGTATTGATGGCGGCGTTTTCATGCATACTCCGTTCAAGATCGACTAAATCTACCTGTTCCGGCACGGGATTGCACATTTTTTGTGCTTCAAGTGCTGCGATTTTCCCGCTGATTTCCTGATCCAAAACGCGATAATCCGCATCCTGTATCACGCCGTCCAGCCAGCCTTTTACCAATTTGGCTTTTTTGTTTTGAAGCTGCAACAGCCGTTGTGTAAACTTTTCCGGTTTGGCAGAACAATCCCGGGCAGAAAGCGCGCTTTTTACCACATCGGGCAGGGATGAGCCCAAACTTTCGTCAATCAGTATTCGAAAAAGCTCGCGCATCATTCTGTCCAGTTGGTCCGTATACAGGCGCGGTGCGTCGCAGATGGAGGGCTGTTCCGGGCGTTTGTAGCAGGCACAGCGCCAATAACTCCGCTTTTTTGGTTCACCGTCAGCGTTCCACTGCTGCTGTGCACGTTGATAATTGCAATGATGGGCGGAGCAAAAAATCTTGCCCGTGTACGGATACTTGCCACCCGATTTATGATAAGCGCCGCAGTCGATCCCTTTCATGAACTCACCGCGCAAACGTGCTACGCGGTTCGCGGCGTCCCATTCATCCTCCGTAACAAGCGGCGGTACGCGGCAAGGATCATAATGCAGCAGCCATTCCACAGGAGGGTTATATTGCTTTTTTTGGCTGCGGTAGGAGATGCTTACGGATTTTCGGCTTACGATATACCCCTTGTATAGCGGGTTTTCAATGATGCGGCGTATGGTGCTCGGGTAGTACGCGTTCCCGCTCAGGTTAACATAGCCCCGGTCCTTGAGCTCCTGCGCAATGGTGCGAGTGCCTACAATATTCTCCGCATAGCGCCGGTAAATATATTGTACAGCCGGAGCGGTCTCCGGGTCGATGTCGTAGCCGTTGATTTTGTTGTTGAACACATACCCCACGGGTGCTACGGCGCCATGGCGCTTTCCGGCCTCCTGTGCGCGCTTCCAGCCAAATTTTACGCGCTCGGATAGCTTGCGCGATTCTTCCTGTGCGACGGTCGCCATAATGGCAAGGCGGAATTCGGAATCGGCGTCAATGGTGTTTAAGCCCGTGTCCTCAAACACCACGCCAACATCATAATGCAGAAGCTCCCGGGTATAGGCGATAGAGTCCAGCAGATCGCGCGCAAAGCGGGAAACTTCCTTGGTCAATATGAGATCGAACAACCCGGCTTTGGCGTCCGCCACCATGCGTAAGAATTCCGTCCGCTTTTTTGTAGAAGTACCCGTCACGCCTTCGTCCACATACCCCGGCACGAATATCCACGCCGGGTTTGCGCGTATTTTCTCTTCAAAATAAGCCTTCTGGTTATACAGGCTACTCAACTGCTCGTCCCTGTCCGTGCTGACCCGTGCGTAATACGTCGCTCTCAAAGGGATATCCGCCAGCCGCTTTCCCCAAATAAGCTGGGCGCGCATGTTCTCAATGCTCGGCTTCATATTTTATCGTTCCAGCCACCCGCTCTTTTTGCGCATCGTAGCCATCCGACAAGTCAAGCTGCTCGAGGCAGCGCATATAGATCGCCTCCGGAATAACGCCCTGCGCTTTGAGTGATTTGAGCATGACAAGCCGTAGCAGCGGGTGGCTCCACGCGAGCTTTTCTTCCGGGACGGAATATTGCACAGCGAGACGTCCCATATATTACCTCCCGTTATTGCTACTGTCATACTATGAGGAGAGATCGTTGTCCTAGAAGGAAAAGCGGCCCATTTGGTACGTTTTTGAGTCCATTACCCAATCCGAGTAGTTCAAGACATTTATGGACAGGGTGCTGTTCAAGCGAGTATAATAGTACAGGCAGTATTACGAAAGAGATCAGATAAGGCAATATCGAATGAAGGCGCTTGCAAGATTACAGAAGAACATGTCTACTCCCAGAATAATCGCCATCAGCTTTCTGACGGTGATTGTGTTCGGCGGCCTGCTTTTGTGGCTTCCTATCTCGCACCAGCCGGGAGTGGAAGTATCTGCGCTGGACGCATTCTTCACCGCTACCTCGGCGGTTTGCGTTACAGGGCTGGTTCCGCTTGTTACCGCCACGACATGGAGCATTTTCGGAAAGATTGTCATATTGTTGCTGATTCAGATCGGCGGGCTCAGCTTAGTCACCATATTTACTTTCTTTATTGTCTACCTTGGCAGGAAGGTGACGTTAAAAGACCGTCTGACTGTACAGGCCACGTTCAATATCAACGACTTGAGCGGCATGGTACGCCTGGTCTTGTTGGTCATCCGCGGAACATTCTTTTGCGAGGGCATAGGCGCGCTGATACTGACATTCTCGTTTCTCGATAAGGGCTTCGTCTGGTACGACGCGATTGCAAACGGCGTGTTTCACGCGGTTTCCGCTTTCTGCAACGCGGGGTTCGATAATTTAGGTGAATTCAGCCTGATGCCCTATGCGACCGATCCCGTCATTAACTTGGTCATTATGGGTCTCATTGTGATGGGTGGTATCGGTTTTTCTGTGTGGCGGGATGTGGGCCTGAAGATCAAATACAGACTAAAGCCGGATATTAAAAGGAAACACAGGCTTTCATTGCATTCCAGGCTTGCGCTTATTGCAACCGCGGTACTCATTGTAGGTGGTGCAGCCTACTTTTTCATTTCGGAGTACAATAATCCAGAAACGTTGGGGCCGCTTTCGGTTGGCGGTAAGATCATATGCTCCTTCTTTCAGTCCATTACGTTGCGCACGGCAGGGTTTTTTACCATAGCCCAGAACGGGTTGAGCGAAACCTCCAAAATGATATCCAGCATCCTGATGCTCATAGGCGGGTCGCCGGGCGGGACGGCGGGCGGCATGAAGACTGTTACCGTTGCTATTTTGTTCTTAAGCGTATGGAGCACGTTGAGCGGCAGGCGGAACATGTATGCATTTGGAAGGACTCTACCGGTGCTTACGCTGCAACGGGCACTGACCATTATCGTGATTATGCTGCTGCTGTGGATGGGCGGAGGAGTGATACTGGCGGTTACGGAGCGCGCCTCCACATTTGCCCATACCCCTGCGGATCTACTCTTTGAAGTGGCTTCGGCGCTGGGTACAGTTGGGGTATCCACGGGCATCACGCCTTTTCTTTCCCCCTTTGGGAAGCTGCTTTTGATGCTGTGCATGTATGTCGGAAGGATTGGGCCAATCACCATCATACTTTCACTCCAGCAACGAACAAGCACTGTAAACGAGCGCATCCAATATCCGGATGAAGACGTTATGATCGGTTAATGAAACAGTATATAAGGTGGTAAAAGCTGATGTATAAGATTACTGTTGATGAAAACACGCAGTTTGCCATACTTGGCCTTGGAAAGTTTGGCCGAGGCCTCGCATGCACGCTGTTTGAGAACGGCCACCATGTGCTCTGCTGCGATATCGATGAGCATTTGGTACACGAGGCTGCGGATTTTGCTACGCATGCCGTACAAGCGGACGCTTCCGACAAGGCCGTTCTGGAAAAATTGGGAATAGGAAACTTTGATGTGGTCATCATCGCGTTTAGCGCCGATTTTGAGGCGGCTGCCGTCACCGCGACGATATTAAAAGAACTCAAGGTGCCCTGCATCATTGCAAAGGCAAACGGTTCGCGCCAGAAACTTATTTTGGAGTCCATCGGCGTGGACCGCGTGATATTGCCTGAAAAGGAGATGGGGGAGAGGGTCGCTTACAGCCTGATTACAAACGGGCTCATGGAATCCATCCATCGATCTGAAAAATATGACATCATCGAAATGAAACCCCTTCCGAACTGGGTGGGAAAAAGCTTGGAAAAGCTGCGCCTGAGGCAGACGGAAGGCATCAATATCATTGCTATTATCCGGAATTCTGAGGTAATCGCGGTTCTGGATGCAAAAACGGAACTGTATGCCGACGATGATCTGATACTTTTGAAATCAAGATAGGGGATGTGTGAATAGGACAGGGCAGATGTCCTGGCTTATATAATACGGAGGTGGTTTTCAAAATGACTCTTGCGCTGATTCTGTTTCTTGTGACCTATGTATGCCTCATCGCTTTCCCAAAGGTGCGTGCTTATATCGCGCTCGTTTCTGCGGCGATGTTCGTTATACTGGGGATTCTACCGGCCAACAAGATATTTTCCGCCATCGACTGGAATGTAATCATGATGATTTTCGGTACCATGGGTATTGTGGCATTGTTTATTGATTCCAAGATGCCCGCGTTACTTGCGGATATGATATTGGATAAAATGCCTGATGTCAGGTGGGCAATTATCGCGCTGGCCCTGTTTGCAGGCCTCATTTCCGCGTTTGTGGACAATGTGGCGACTGTGCTCATGGTTGCGCCCGTGGCGGTGGATATTTCAAAAAAGCTTAAAATTTCGCCCGTAATGCCCATTATCGCAATCGCCATTTCATCCAACCTGCAGGGCGCGGCCACACTGGTTGGAGACACCACATCCATACTGCTGGGCGGTTACGCCAACATGGATTTCCTGGACTTTTTCTTCTACCAGAACCGACCTGGCATGTTCTTTGTGGTTCAGATTGGAGCAATTGCTTCCGCGTTTGTGCTGCTGTTTGTATTTAGGAAACAACGCCAGCCCATCAGCGTGGGTGAGCGCACTGTGGTAAAGGATTATTTTCCAACCGTACTTCTTGTATCTACCATTGTGTTGTTGATACTGGCCTCTTTCTTGCCCAACAAACCACAAAACATCAATGGATATATCTGCGTGGGATTGTTCCTGATCGGCATTGTGCGGGAGCTGTTTAAAAAGCGGGTTGCGTTCATTAAAGATACGGTCAAGGAAATTGATTATTTCACCCTGCTGCTGCTGGCCGGGCTGTTTGTCGTCATTGCGGGCATTACGGAAGCGGGCGTGATCACCGAAGTCAGCCGGATATTCGTGAGCATCAGCAACAACAACGTGTTCCTGATGTATACGCTTTTAGTCTGGACTTCCGTGCTGCTTTCCGCGTTTATCGACAACATTCCGTACATCGCGACCATGCTGCCGGTTACTTCAGGCATTGCGCAGATCATGGGCGTTGATCCCACGGTATTGTACTTTGGACTGCTCGCCGGCGCGACGTTGGGCGGAAACCTTACGCCGATTGGGGCCTCCGCAAACATCGCCGGCCTTGGTATCCTGCGCAAGGAAGGGCACGAGGTCAAGGCCCAGGATTTCATGAAGGTCAGCGTACCCTTCACGCTCGCCGCCGTGTTTTCCGGTTATGTGTTGATCTGGCTGTTCTGGGGGATATAAATAAGCCAGCGTTAGAGTTGGGCTTCATCCGCTGGGCTTAGGTAGTTCCAAATACAGCGGTGCCGAATTATCACCGATTTGGCAATAGTATTGAAAGTAAATGAAAAGCGGGGGATTTTAAAAATCACCCGCTTAATTTTTGTAACAATATGCTGCATCTTTCAGACGGATTGCATTTGCGGGCTGTCCGTGCCCCAGATGATCTGGCGCGGGCATTTTTTTGCGCACTCCATGCAGCCCACGCATTTTTCGTAGTCGAATACCGGCAGATCGTTCACCATGGTGATTGCGTCGTACTTGCAGCTTTTTGCGCAGATACTGCAGCCAATGCAGCCGACCTTGCAGTTCTCGCTTACCGCCTTGCCTTTGAGCACGTTGGAACAGTCCACGCGCACCACGCTGTTTTTTGGCAGCAGGCGTATGATGTGGCGCGGGCATTCCGCAACGCATTTGCCGCAGGTAATGCAGCGGCTGTGATCGATTGTAGAGAGACCGTTGATGATTGTGATGGCGTCCACAGGGCAGACCCGCGCGCAGTTTCCAAAGCCCAGGCAGCTCATGGGGCAACTTTTGGTGCCGTCGGCAATGGCCATTGCGGCGGCGCAATCCGAAAGCCCTTCATAATTAAATTTCAATTGCGTATTGTCAAGCGTTCCGCGGCACTGCACATGCGCGATCAGCGGCTGTATTCCGCTTTCGTCGGCACCCATCAACTCCGCGATCTTCAATGCGTTTTCAGCAGTGTTGACGGTACACAGATTAACGGCTGCGCCTTCCGTTGCGATCGCGGTTGCGAGCCCGTCGCAACCGGGATAGCCACAAGCGCCGCAGTTTGCGCCGGGCAATAGTTCCCGTACCGCATCGATACGCTCATCCCTTTTTACGGAAAAGAACTTTCCGGCCACACTCAGCGCCACCCCCAGCAGCAGCCCAAGAAGGGCGACTGCTCCCGCGCTGATCCATATAATCGAAGTCATTGTTCCTCCTTATCGGCCCAAACCGGAAAAACCCATAAATGCAATCGCCATCAGCCCAGCCGCCAGAAGCGTAATGGGGAAACCGCGCAAGGCTTTAGGTATTTCGGCGTTTTCCAGCTTTTCGCGCACGCCCGCCATCAGCACGATGGCGATGGTGAAGCCCACGCCGCCAAACACGCCGTTTACCACGCTCTCTATAAGCGTGTAGTTTTGCTCTATGTTAAGTATTGCGACGCCCAACACCGCGCAGTTGGTGGTGATGAGCGGGAGATATACGCCCAGCGCCTTGTAGAGCGTCTGGTTCGTCTTTTGAAGCACCATCTCCACAAACTGAACCAGCGCCGCGATGGTCAAAATAAAGGCGATGGTCTGCATGAAGCCGATGCCCAAAGGTTCAAGCACCCACTGCTGGATCATCCATGTAAACAGAGAAGCCATGCCCATGACGAATGTCACGGCCATACCCATACCGGAGGCGGATTTTACGTTTTGGGATACGCCTAAGAAGGGGCAGATGCCCAAAAACCGCACCAGAACAAAGTTATTGACCAGCGCCGCAGTGATCGCTATGAGGGCAAGCCTTACAAGCCATGTCATTGCTGTTCACTCCCTTCTTTTTCTTGTTGGAGAGGGCGTTCAGAGCCCCCAGCACCAAACCCAGCGTAATAAACCCGCCGGGTGCAAGCAGCATGATGACCACCGGGACATAACCGTCACCAAGCACTGAAATGCCGAATATGCTGCCCGCGCCGATCAGCTCGCGTATGGAAGCGAAGAACGTCAACGCCGCCGTAAAGCCAAGGCCCATGCCCAATCCATCGAGCGCGCTCATAATTGGGGTATTGGAGCTTGCGAAAGCCTCTGCGCGTGCGAGTATAATGCAGTTGACGACGATGAGCGGGATATACAGCCCCAGCGCCTTGTCTAGCGAGGGGACAAACGCCTTTAACAACAGCTCCACAATCGTCGTAAACGACGCGATAATGACTACATACGCGGGGATACGCACCCTGGTTGGGATAAAGTTGCGCAGCAAGGACACGAATACGTTGGAGCATATCAGCACGAATGTTGCGGCAAGCCCCATACCCACACCGTTTATTGCTGCGGTAGAAACCGCAAGCGTGGGGCACATGCCCAAAAGCAGGCGGAATGTGGGGTTTTCCTTCCATATGCCGTTAATTACGACTTTGAGCGCTTTCATGACTGCCCTCCAATCGTAAGCGCGAACTCACGCGCTTCGTTTACGGCGTTCACTACAGCCTGGGCGGTAATGGTGGCACCGGTTAACGCGTCTACTTCATTCCCACTGGCACCGCCGCCCTTTTTCACAGAAATGGGTCCGTCCTTGCCAACAAACTGTGCGGCGAACTCGGGATTTTGCGCGTTTTTACCTAAGCCCGGCGTTTCGCTGTTGTCGCCTACCACAACGCCTGTGATCACGCCGTCCATCGTTACGCCCACCGTTACGGTGAATATGCCGCCGTAGCCGGTTGCCTCCACTTCCATCACATAGCCGTCCTGTTCGCCCTTGGCCAAGTACAAGGTTTTTATGTTTCCGGGCAGCTTTTCCTGCGTATCCTGTGCGAAAGTCCCTTCAAACACCTCAGCGCGTGCGGCTTCCGCAGCAAGGCGTGTCTGATCCGCGATCGGATCTTTTGTTACAAAATAGGTTGCGCCCAGCGCAAGTCCAGCGATTAACGAAATCAAAAACAGCCGTCCTCCCAGATGTAAAAGATCACGCATGGCGCTTTACCTCCCCGTAGACCCGCGCGCGCATATAGCGCTCAATGAGCGGCACACACAGGTTCATGATGAGTATGGAGTAGCTAACGCCCTCCGGGTACCCGCCATACAGGCGGATGACCACCGTAAGTAGCCCGCAGCCCAGTGCGTAGATCAGCTGTCCCTTGGGGGTGACGGGGGACGTGGAGTAATCCGTCGCCATAAAGCACGCGCCAAGCAGCAATCCGCCGGATACCGTATGCATGGCGGCGGCCCATAACGGCGCGTAACCAGTCTGTCCTGCGCCGCCGCCCAAAAGCGCCACGCCGACAAACACTGTGGCAATATAGATCAGCGGGATACGCCAGGAGATGACATTGCGTATCAGCAGGTAGAGAAACCCGATCAGCAACGCAACGGAACTGACCTCTCCGATACACCCGCCTCTATTCCCCAAAGCGAGCGCAAAAAACTCCTGCATTGGCGTCGTTGCTGCGACTGTCGCGCTTCCGCCCTGCGCCAGCAGGGAAAGCGGCGTGGCGGTGGAAACGGCATCCGCTGTGGATGTTAAGAATGAATTGACCGGGGCCGTCCATGCCGTCATCTGCACCGGAAAGCTGGCCAAAAGAAAGCCGCGCGCAGCAAGCGCGGGGTTCACGAAATTATTGCCGATGCCGCCAAACGGCACCTTTACCAGCCCGATTGCGAATACTGAGCCCAGTACGCACATCCACCACGGGCTAGAAACCGGCAGGTTCATGCCTATGAGGATGCCGGTAACCGCCGCGGAAAGATCCCCGATCGTGACGGCACGCTTTAATAACTTTTGTAATGCCCACTCGGTCAGCACTGCCGCCGCAGTGCAGAGAAGCAGCACATACAGCGCCTGGTAGCCAAAGCGATATGCACCCATAATACATGCGGGCGCAAGCGCAATGAGCACATCCCGCATCAGCGAGCGCGTATCTTGCGGGGCGCGGATGTGGGGGGAAGGGGAAACGTTCAACTTCATGCCATATGACCTCCGAACATGCCGAATAAGGCGAACTTGGATGTTACCGATTATTTCTTTATAGCCGCGCCGCGGACTTTCAGCTTTGCAAGGCGCATGCTCTGTAAAAGCTGCCTGTGCGCGGGGCAGATATATGCGCAAGCGCCGCACTCCACGCAGTCAAGCGCGTGGAACAAAGCCGCCTGCGCGGCGTCACTGCGGTCTGCCGCTGCGGAAATGATATAGGGCTGCAAACCCGCTGGGCAGACTTGATAACAGCGCCCGCAGTGGATGCAGGGGGAGGCAGGCGGTACATGGGCTTCTTTCCCGGCAAGCACCAGGATACCCGAAGTTCCTGCAATCACCGGAACTTCGTCCGTATACTGCGCGATGCCCATCATAGGCCCGCCGGAAAGTATCTTTTGTGTATCTTCTACCATGCCGCCACAGAACGCGATGCAGTCCCGGAAGCTTATGCCGATGCGTACAAGGAGGTTGCCGGGCGTGTTTACGCCGCCACCCGTCACAGTTACCACGCGCTCAAGGAGCGGCTTGCCCAGTGCAACCGCCTCGTAGATCGCGTTGCAGGTGCCGACGTTTAACACCACGCAGCCCGCGTCCGCCGGAAGGCCGCCGCTTGGGACCTCCCGCCCGGTGATGGCGTAAATCAATTGCTTTTCTCCGCCTTGCGGGTATTTGACGCGTAGCGGACATACTTCAATTGGCGTGCCCTTCGCCGCCTCGCGCATGGCGCGTATGGCCCGAAGTTTGTTCCCTTCAATGCCGACAAATGCCTGCTTGACTTGAAGCGCGCGCATCACGAACCGCATGCCCGCGATGACGTTTTCGGCATGCTCCTGCAACAGGCGATCGTCCGCCGTAAGGTACGGCTCGCATTCCGCCCCATTCGCGATCAATACGTCGACTTTTTTGTCTTTGGGAATGGTAAGCTTGACATGTGTAGGGAACGTGGCGCCACCTAAGCCGACAATACCTTTTTCACGAATGATCGATATGAGTTGGGGCCCGCTCAGAGCATCTATGTTTTCTGGCGGTGCGTAGCTTTCATCTTTGGTGTCGAGATGGTCGTTTCGGATTACTACCGAAAGCACGAGACTTTTCCCCGTGGGGTGCGGCCGGTTTTCCACGGCGATTACCGTACCGGAGACGCTGGCGTGTATGGGTGCACTCACATAACTTTCGCTTCTACCGATACACTGCCCCAGTTTCACGCTGTCCCCTTTCTTCACAAGCGGGGTACATGGCGCGCCCGTGACCCGTACCATGGGGATTGCCACAATGTCCGGCGCGGGCATGACGGAGATGGCGCTTTCGTTGGAGAGTGTCTTGCCATGATGGGATGATTTGAGTGGATGCACGCCGCCGGCAAAAGGATGGGCTTTCATTATTTCACCTGCTCTTCCTGTTGTCAGAAAATTAACGAGGTATAAGTTGTTGCACAACAAATGCCTTTCCCTATTATCATAACAAATACCTGCAATGAGGGGCAACCCTATTCTTTCAAAATATCGGGCGGTTTGGCGAAAAGGATTAATATACCAGGCGTGGGACAGGCTGACATTTTGCTCGCTGTAAAAAAGAAAAGCGACGCATATGGCCTCGCTTTTGTGTTCCTTTTTTTATGAGGTTATCTTTGACTATCCATGATGCGCGCAACATATGGCCGGTGCACGCTGATAACTCCTTTGGGACAAAACTCCTGGCAGCAAAAGCAGCGCACGCACCTATCTTTTTGAATTCTTGCTGTTTGATTTACCATGGTAATCGCTTGGGCAGGGCAGACTTTCTGGCACTCTGCACATCCGATGCATCTTTTCAGGTTTATCGCAGGCCGGCTCGCAAACATTTTGGACAATAGCTTCGCAATGGTTTTGTTTTTTGATCCCCACAATTGGACATCGTGCTTCGGAGTCAGCTGAAAATCGGGTATGACAAACCGGGATATATCGCCGTGAATGGAGAGCTCAGAAACACTTTGCGGAATGAGGCCGCGCTGATACGCTGCATGCAACGTCGGAACATCCTTTGAGCCAAGGTTCAGCAGGTGTGCGGCGGCCAGATCAAGCGCATGCGGATTAAAAGCGGCAAGAATTGCGCCCATAAAGCGTGGCGCCCCGCCGGACGGGCCGTTTCCCTCCATGGCCATTACGGCGTCGGCAATGCATAAGCGGGGCTTACACCACTCGCAGATATCCACAAGCATATTGGCAAACGTCTCGTGTGTCTGGTACTTGTAGTGGTATTCGGACTTATGCATACCGGGAACAGCGCCAAAGAAATTCTTGCATGCGCCGGTATATGCCATCAGGCCATGCGTCTTTATCTTGCACAAATCGATAATGGCGTCTACATCCAAAAGATACTTGGTGATCTGGAATGTCTTTGCAGTAACGGCGTCCGGATAGGATACCTCCTCATAAGTGCAGTCATGGTTTAGCGTAGCGCCGGTTTTGAGCACTTCAGTCATCCCCGTACCTGCGTACACGGACGCCAAATAGCCCGGGTGAAAAGGGCCGCCCGGGCTGTCCCCAAGGACCACATTTGCCTGCTTTTCAATCAGAAGCTCACACAATGCCACTGCAACTTGCGGGTGTACGGTCGCCGCCTTTTCCGGCTTTGACCGCATCATCAAATTCGCTTTCACGGCGATTTTCATGCCGGGCGTTACCCAATCAAGCCCGTTGATGGGCCGGAGCGCCGCCTGAATTGCGCTTTTTACTTTTTTGAGGTCATAGTCCTCGCAGGGCGCTATGGATACTTCAACATTCATGGGTTCACCCGCCATCCATTTTTTTCACCATAGCACATTGAGGCGGAGCAATTCAATGTCTTCCTCGTTCTGAGGGCCTACGTTAGCGGGTAAAAGCGTAAAGTAAAAAAGGAGTGCCTGTGGGGCATCCATTGTGTTGTTGGGTTAAATGAAAGCGGTAGCAATCTTATAAGAAAGATATCCAACATAGCTTATAAGCAACAGGATACCGGTACCCCGCCGGATCTGCTTTTGAATGATAGAGACAATAAATAAGAATATCGTTACGATTCCCATTGCTGCAGCATCCAAAATCAGGCTGCTTTCCACCGGAATAGGAGAGATGGCGGAGGAAAAACCAAGCACGAGCAAGATATTGAATATATTACTGCCGATGCAGTTGCCAAGCACAATATCCGGTTCCTTTTTTACTGCGGCCATAATGCTTGTGATGAGCTCGGGCATGGTAGTGGCAAGCGATACCACAGTAAGGCCGATGAGTGTTTCGCTTAACCCAAAGGATTGCGCAATCTGCGTGCTGCTGTCCACCGTCAGTTTTCCGCCCAAAAACAATCCCGCCAGAGAAAGCGCCGAAAAGAGCCAGAGCTTGCCCATGCTGGATTCTTTCTTTTTGTTTGGAAGCTGGTTCCTTTCGCCGTCGGTATCGATATTGTTGTCCTTATCGAGTTCGGGCTGCGTGGAACTCTTTGTGTCGCGGATGATATATGCCATAAATCCGGCAAAACCAAGCAGCAGGAACACGCCATCCAGTCTAGACAAGACGTTGTCAAAAAGCATCATGGCGCAAAGAATGAGCTCGATTCCAATTAACATGGGCATTTCTCGCTTTGCTACGGCATCCCTTACCCGAAGCGGCATGATGATGGATGATATTCCGACAATGAGAGCGATGTTGGAAAGCGAGCTCCCTACAATATTCCCAAGCGTCAATTGGTTTGTGCGGGCGATACCCGAAACAATCCCTACCGCGAGTTCCGGCGCGCTTGTGCCGAAGGCAACAACCGTTAATCCGATAACAAATGAGGAAACCCCATACCTGCGTGCAATTCTGGATGAGGAGTCAATGAGCACATCCGCGCTCTTCACAATCATTGCAAGACCTAAAATCAATAGAAAAAACTGCATATGGTCTTCCTTTCTTTGACAGGAGATAAAAAAAGATGAGGAAAAGCTCCCCACCCAATAAGTCCGAAATCATGAAAGTAGTCGCCTGCCCAACCGGAATATGAATGATATCTTTTGTTCATTTTATTCTGCTCATACCAGCCAAGCCAAGTCTTACACTGATCCTTTGGCTTGTCCCGCATTTATGTGGTTTGTAACCGGATAGCTCCGAATCAGGGCCGCCATATTGTGCCATGAGCAATTTAGCCATTCTTACATCGGGCGAGCAGATGTTAACAGGGTATTGCAGTTTCTTTTCATAGATCCACATAGCAGAGCCTCCTTACATTTGCCACGGCCATGGTGAACAAACCCAGCACCCCACATCCGTGGGGGAATGGCCAAAGCCAAGCAAGGGTCCATAGCACTGTTCGTATTTGGTGATCAATTCCGCAAGCTTTTTCGAGTAGCAGAAATAATCAGCGCGCGCATCCTTATCCTTGGGATGCGTATTGAGGTATAAATTGAGTTCTACGCACACAAATTCGCATTCGCTGATCTTCATCAGAAGAGCATGTTGCTTCGCATCCATGTTGGGCCTCCTAACGCAAGTACGGGCGCAAAAGTTCCGGGAACATCGTACCCTGGCACAGGGCTTCATTTGGACAGTAACCTGCTTTGTAATCCTGTTTTGCGATGAATGCGGTCGCGAGTAAGCATCCTGGCTCCTCCTTGGATGTGATTCCACATGCTCTGCTGGTTTCGCAGACATTGCCCGCAAGCAGCGTGTTCTTCACATCCAAAGGATTTAATTGGCAGCCGCATGGTTTGAAGCAGCAGCTACCCATCGTATTCTGGTTTTGATACATATGGGTGTTCCTCCTTGTTTGGATCGGCGTTCGGCCGCGTAGATGTGCGTTTTTACGGCCGGCTTCTGCTGTTATGGTATGCGGGAGCGGCGGCGTTGGTGAAGCGGCGGCACCGGTAAAAGGCGGATTGGGCATACGATTTTTGACAATCGGACATACGCACTAATACAATTTGTGGTATACTTAACCGGAATTAGAAAAAGAAGGCTAAAGGCGGTGTCACGATGTTTGTTGTGGAAGGGTTGACCAAAAAATACGGAAAAGTGCTTGCGAACGACCAGTTGAGCTTTACTGTCCCATATGAAACGCTTACTGTGCTTGCGGGGCCAAACGGCGCGGGAAAGTCCACCGCCATCAAGGCAATGGCGGGGCTGTTACGGTATCAGGGCAGTGTAACGGTGGCCGGGAAGCCGAACAAAAGCATTGAGGCAAAGCGCGTATTGGGCTATGTACCCGAAACCCCGGCGGTATACGGTATGCTGACAATCGCAGAGCATATGGAGTTCATCGCACGCGCATATTCTTTGGAAGAACGGTGGCGTGACAGGGCGAAATTGCTGCTTGAACGCTTTGAGCTTTTGGAGCATGAAAAAAAGGTCGGTCGGGAGCTGAGCAAGGGCATGCAGCAAAAGGTCAGCCTGTGTTGTGCGCTGCTCCCCGAACCCTTAGCGATCTTGGTGGATGAACCCATGGTAGGGCTTGATCCGCATGCCATCAAGGTGTTAAAGGAGGTTCTTGTAGAAGAAAAGCAGCGCGGCGCGGCCATATTGCTCTCAACCCATCTACTCAACAGCGCAGAGGAAATCTGGGACAGGCTTTTAATCATGAAGAACGGCCGCATCGCTGCGGAACGCAACAGGGAGGACATGAGCGAAAGTGGGGAACAGCTTGAAGAATTGTTCTTCTCCATCACGGAGGGCCAAAAATGAGAGCGATCGTCTATCTGTGGCTTCGGTCGCTAAAAAATCGCTTTTTGCTGGTGCTCAAAAAACCGCTCATACTGGTTTTGTACCTGCTGTTGCTGGGGTTTGTCGGCTACATGATCTTCGGCCTGGGTGTTTCCGGCGAAGCGCCCAAAGAAAAGGTGATTTCAGGGTATTCCGCCATACTATTCGGCGTGTTCTTCTTCATTGCCGGAATTTCCGTCATGACGGGGCTTAAGCAGGGGACGGCGCTTTTTTCCATGGCGGACGTCAACTTTATGTTTGTTGCGCCAATCAGCCCAAGAAAAATTCTGGTGGGCGGCATTTTGAAGCAGGCGGGCATACTGCTTGCGGCTTCGGTTTTCATGATATTCCAATACCCCAATATGCGCAACGCGGCGGGTCTGGACGGCTATGCGCTGCTAGGGCTTATGGCCTCCTACGCGCTCATCGGCTTCGCCTCGCAGATATTGTCCGCCCTTTTGTATGCATTTTGCGCAGGGTCTTCTAAACGGCGCAACTATGTCAATTACGCGCTTTCTCTGATCTGTATTGGCATTGTGGGCGGCTTTTTTCTGTTCATGCCCGGCAAGGGAGACTTGCAGACCGCGCTGACTATGTACTTTAGCGCGGATGCGTGGAACTATTTTCCGTTTGTCGGTTGGGTGCGCGGGCTTGCCGTATGTTTTGCAAGTTACCAATGGACCGGGGCCGTGCTCTACTTTGTATTGATCCTCCTTGGCACGCTGGTGTGCGCGCTGCTGCTGCAGCGCACCCATATGGATTATTTTGAGGATGTTCTACTCGCAGCGGAACGCGCCAATCAGAAACAGGAGGACGCAAAGGCGGGCCGCTTTACTTCCTCACAGGGAGAGGTCAGCGCAAAAATCGTACGGGACAAAGGGCCGCTGTACGGCACAGGCGCGCTCGCTTTTACGGGCCGTATCCTGCGGGAGCAGTCGCGCAGCGGCATATTTGTGGTCGACCTCTATTCGCTCGGCGCGTTTGCTGGCCCCATCATGGGCCTGCTGTTCCTGCCCAAGGAAGCGATCGAAAGCGGTTGGCTATGGGGCGTGCTCAACATGAGCGTCTGGATGATGATATTCTTGAACATGACAGGTGGCATTGCAAGGGAACTTCAGTATCCCGTATTGTATCTTGCACCCGCAAACGCCTGGAGCAAGCTGATGGCGGTGCTACTGCCACAGATAGAAAAGGCGCTTGTTGACGGCGTACTATTCGCAATACTCGGCGTGTTGCTGTATCACGGGACGTTCCTGGAAGGCGTTGCGGCTGTTCTGTGCTATGCAAGCATTTCCCTGCTGTATATGGCGGGGATGCTGATTGTGGAGCGCGTGCTGGGGCCCTCTAAAAATAAAGCACTCGTGATGACCGTGTATATCGTCATACTTCTGTTGCTGGTTATGCCGGGAATGATTGTTTCCATGATTCTAAGCGAAAGCATTCCCGGGTTGCTCACGTACTTCCTTTTCATCGGATGGAACATACTTATCTCCATGCTGATTGTTTTCTTCAGCAGGGGGATACTGCATGACATCGATTTGGCGTAGGTATGGTGCGCCAAGGTTAACGATACATTCTTTTATTTATGGCAGAGGTTTTGTATTGACTTTTGATGGCTCCTGTATCATAATGACTTAAACCGCAATGTGAGTTGCGGGTCATAGAAGGATAGAGGCGCAGGTTTCAACAGTAGCAGGGCGGAGCCGCTCAAGGGGCGAAGAGGCTTTGTGAAAGGGGAACTTGCCGAAGCAGGGTATCGGCTTGGGCGGTATGTTGCTGGTTTGCAGGAGAATATCCTGCCGACTGTCGCAGCGCATGTTGGCGCTGTGGAGCGCTATTCATCAGTTCGCACAGGGAAATGTCTACCTAGCGGCTGGAGTAATCGCTCCGGCCGTTTTATTTTTCCAAAAATATTAAAATTACAGGAGGAACCACAATGAAGAAGAGTATTGCCCTGCTGCTTGCGCTCGCACTTTGCCTTGGGCTTGCTGCCTGCGCGGCACCCGTAGCGGCGCCCGCCGCAACCGAAGCGCCCGCTGCGGCGACCGAAGCCCCTGCCACCGCGACGGAAGCGCCCGCGGCTACCGAAGCCCCTGCCGCCAAGGAACCCTTCCGCGTTGGCCTGGAATGCAACTACGCACCCTTCAACTGGACACAACAAAATGAGAGCGAAACAACCGTTCCCATCCCCGAAGGCGGCTTTGCGGATGGTTATGACGTGCAGATGGCGAAACTCATCGCCGACGCGCTCGGCCGTGAACTTGTCATCGTCAAGACCGAGTGGGATGGCCTGCCGCCCGCGCTCATTTCCGGCAAGATCGACGCTATCATCGCCGGTATGAGCCCCACCGCAGAGCGCGCGATCACAATTGATTTTACCGATCCGTACTATGAGAGCGATCTTGTGGTCGTCGTCAAGAAGGACAGCCCGCTTGCCGCCGCCAAGAGCCTTGCGGATTTCAAGGGCACGAAGATCGTCGCCCAGCTGAACACATTCCATGATACCGTTGTGGATCAGATCCCCGAAGTCCAGCATCAGACTCCCATGGAAAACTTCCCCGCTATGATCGTGGCGCTTACTTCTGGCAAGGTGGATGGCTACGTATCCGAGCGGCCGGGCGCGGTCTCTGCTGTTGCCTCCAACCCGGAACTCGCGTTCATACAGTTTGAAGCGGGCCAGGGCTTTGAAGCTTCCCCCGAGGATGTCGCGGTCGCAGTCGGCCTGCCCAAGGGCAGCGAACTAGTTGGGCCTATCAACGAGATACTTGCCGGCGTCAGCAAGGAGCAGCGCCAGCAGATGATGGATGAAGCTGTTGCAAGGCAGCCGCTCTCCGAGTAAAGAATACGAAATGACAAGGCCGGGCCGTTCTCGGGCCCGGCCTTGAATACGTCAGATGGGAAGTGGATGAATGCCTACAACATTTTGGGGCTGGATAGCATTTATATTGCAGGAAAACGGAATGCTGTTCCTCAGGGGAACGGGAATGACGATGCTGGTGGCAATCACGGGCACCGTCATTGGCTTTGTGATCGGCCTTTTGGTGGCGGTTTTAAGAACCATTCCGATCAACCCGGATGATAACATTGTAAAACGGATATTGCTTTATATCCTTCGGTTCATATTATCCGCTTACATTGAAGTGTTCCGCGGTACGCCGATGATCGTGCAAGCCGTGGTCATTTTCTATGGCGCGATGCAGTATATGGGGATTGACCTTGCGTCCACCACAGCAGCCATCATCGTCATTTCCATTAACACAGGCGCGTACATGGCGGAAATTATAAGAGGTGGTATCATCTCGGTGGACAGCGGCCAGACGGAGGGCGCGCATTCACTCGGCATGACGCATTGGCAGACCATGGTCAATGTCGTGTTGCCGCAGGCGGTACGCAATATCATGCCTTCCATTGGCAATGAGTTTGTCGTAAATATCAAGGACAGCTCCGTATTAAACGTCATTGCGGTATCGGAACTGTTCTTTACCGCAAAATCCGTTGCGGGCACATACTATAAGTTCTTTGAGGCGTTCACCGTTGCGGCCGTCATCTATTTTGTGCTGACGTTTACCACCACGCGCATACTCCGGCTGATCGAAAAGAAGATGGATGGACCGGAGAATTACCGCATCATTCCCGGCTCCCAGACGGATATAAGCGCGATCGTGAATACCAACCTCAAAACGACGCGCAAAGGAGGTCGCTAATATGGCATATAACATAGAAGTACAGCATCTAAGCAAAAGCTTTGGCGACCATGCCGTGCTGCGGGATATCGATTTTTCTGTTTCGGCGGGGGATGTCGTCTGCATCATTGGTGCGTCGGGCTCGGGCAAGAGCACGCTGCTAAGATGTATCAATCTGCTCGAGCGCCCCACGGGCGGCAGCATCCTCTTCCATGGGGAGGATATTCAGTCCAAAAACTTCCGTGTCGCGGAATATCGCGCCCGAGTGGGTATGGTGTTCCAGCAGTTTAACCTCTTCTATAACATGACTGCGCTCCAGAACTGCGTAGTCGGCCAGATGAAGGTGTTAAAGCGCAGCCGCGCCGAAAGTGAGGAAAAGGCGAAGCAGTATCTCGACAAGGTCGGCATGCTGCCCTATGTCAACGCAAAGCCCAAGCAGCTATCCGGCGGGCAGAAGCAGCGCGTGGCCATCGCACGTGCGCTTTGCATGGATCCGGAGGTGCTGCTCTTTGATGAACCCACCTCCGCGCTGGACCCGGAAATGGTAGGGGATGTGCTGCTGGTCATGCAGGACCTTGCCAAATCTGGCCTTACCATGTTAGTGGTGACGCACGAAATGGCGTTTGCGAAGGACGTTGCGCACCGTGTGGTATTCATGGACGAAGGCGTCATTGTGGAGGACGACAAACCCGACGTTATATTCAACAACCCGTCCCAACAGCGCACGCGGGAATTTTTGCGGCGCGTGCTGCGGCCAACGGAAGCCTGATTTTACTTGAATGCGGCGGGCCTACGTCCCCGCTTTGGGCGCGTAAGGAGCGTACTTTTATATTCTTTTGTCAGCCGTGCTACGGTACCCGAAAGCGCGAGTATGGCGATAAGGTTGGGAAGTGACATCAGCCCGTTTAACGTATCTGCAATCTCCCACACAAGGCCCATTTCCATGGTTGCGCCGAGCACGGTAAACCCAAGGAACAACAACTGGTAGGGCTTTGTGGACTTCGGGCCCAGCAGAAATTCGCAGCAGCGCGTGCCATAGAGCGACCAGCTGAATATGGTGGCCACAGCGAAGAACAAAATGCCCACCGCGACGATGGCGGAAGCGCCTTTATCCGTAAACACGGTGGCAAATGCGCGCACCGTGAGCTCCGCACCCGCGTTCTGCCCGTAAGAGATGTCGTTTAGTCCCATCAAAATCACAAGCGCGGTGACCGTGCAAATTACGATAGTATCCGCAAACACTTCAAATATGCCGAAAAAGCCCTGTTCTACGGGGCTTTTTGTGTCTGCCGCCGCATGAGCGATGGGTGCCGAGCCCATACCTGCTTCGTTGGAGAATACGCCCCGGCCTATGCCGCGCTGCATGGAGGTGAGCATGGATATGGCAGTACCTCCCGTAACGGCCTCGGGCCGGAACGCTCCCGTTACGATATCCGAAAGTACCGGCCCAAGTTTTTCAATATTAACCCCTATGATAATGACGGCGCCCAGCAGGTAAAGCACGCTCATCAGCGGAATGAATTTTTCCGTCACTTGTCCAATCCGCTTCATTCCCCCCATAATCACCAAAGCGGAAAGAAACGCCACGAGTATGCCGGCTATGAGTTTTATGGTATGGCCGTTATCAATGACCATGTTCGGGTCGGCAGAAAAGCTTTCAAACAGGCTGATCACCGCCGTGGATATGGTGTTCATCTGCGCCATATTACCTATACCGAACGCGGCAGCCGCGCCAAAGCATGCAAAAAGAACCGCAAGCCACCGCCAGTTCTTGCCCAATCCACGCGTGATATAGTACATAGGTCCGCCAACCCATTCGCCCTTCGCGTTGCGCTTGCGAAAACGTATGGCAAGAAGGACTTCGGCGTATTTTGTTGCCATGCCGAATAACGCGGAAACCCACATCCAGAACACTGCGCCCGGGCCGCCGAGCGCGATCGCGCCCGCGACTCCTGCGATATTGCCTGTGCCCAATGTGGCCGCAAGCGCGGTGGTGACCGCCTGGAATGGGGAGACGGCTCCTTTATCGCGCCTGGTTTCCGGTTTTGCGCTACTGAATATTTTTTTCATCACCAGTGGGAATTTAAAAAACTGAAGCCAGCCGGTGCGCAGGGAGAAATAAACCCCGGTGCCCATGATGAGAACGAGCATGGGAATTCCCCATACAAGCGCGTTGACAGAAGCGTTTATTTTAGAAACAAGTTCCAAGTCTGCACCTCTTTTCATATCGCCGCTAAAATCACTCGATACTGATTTCTATTGAAAGAGGAGGGGCGAATATACACAAAAAAGCTGAAATACGCAGTTGGAAATGAAAACTGTATATCACACGTCCAAACCGACACATGCAAAAAATACGATCGGGCAAATATAAAATATCAAATATATTTGGAAGCCCCGTATGAGTTCGGGGCATCCACACCCAAGGAAAGGAGTGCCATTCTTGCGCCGTTATTTCATATTTTTCGTCCTGTTACTTGGCATACTGGCATACGGCTGCCAGGCGGTGCCGCGCGGCCAAATCCCGCCGCCCACGTTTGAGCTTGGCGAGGATATCTTTATAGAAGGGGTGGACGTTTCCCGCATGCAGGTGCAGGAAGCGGAGGAGACAATCAAACGCCATATGCAGGAAAAGATCAGCCGCATGGCGTATGAAGTTTCACTTGCGGATATTCCGGGTGTAAATACGGTCCATATCGAAGCTTCGGAGCTGCCGATACTTGCGAACGTGGAGGAAATGGTGCGGGAAGCTTCGTACTTGCCGTTGCACAACGGGCTAAGAAAGCAGCCAAGAACATTGAACGTCTCGCTTAGGCTCGATAAGGAGGCGGCGCAGCAGCGTATCCGGGAGGTTAGTGATTCCTTTTATGTGGCGCCTGTTGACGCCACCGTAAAGTTCGACCTGGAGCAGGAAGGATATTTCACATTTACATCTGAGCACAGCGGGAGGGAAACCCGTCCCGAAGAATTGACCCAGCTTATCGCGCAAGCGGTGGAAACGGAGGAAAGCGCAACGCTTACGCTTTCCCATACCGTACTCAATCCCACGTATACCGAAGCGCAGGCCCGCGACGAGCACCGGCTGATTTCCACGTTCAGTACCTCCTATTCGAAGTCCCCGCTGAATGCCTCCGGACGGGTGCACAATATTACGAAGGCGGCGGGCATCATCAGCGGCCACCTGCTCAAACCCGGGGAAGAGTTTGATACCAACGGCATACTCGGCCCGCGCAACAAAGAGACCGGCTGGAGAACTGCGCCAGGCATCCGGGAAGGGCGGTATGAGCAGGAATACGGCGGCGGGGTCTGCCAGGTGAGTACCACGCTCTTTAACGCGGTGCTTCTTGCCGATCTTTCCGTAACAACGAGGACGCCGCATAGCTGGCCGTCCGGTTATGTGGATATCGGCCGCGACGCCACAATCAGCACCGGGGGCCCGAACTTCAAATTTGTCAACAACACGGGGTATGACCTGTATGTTATCGCGGAGACTTCCAGCAAAAAGAAGCTGACGATTTCCCTTTATGGAAAGCCGCTCTATGACGACAGGGTAGTCAAGATCTCTTCCAAACGCGTGGCAACGCTGCCCTCACTTGGCGAGGACGTTATGCTGGATGAAAGTCTGCCTGCCAATACAAGGGAGGTTTACCGCGAAGCACGCAGGGGGAAGAAGTCTGAAACCTATAAGGAATATTACGATCTCGAGGGCAATCTTATAGAGCGCAAGTTGATCTATTCGGATACATACCGCTCCATTAAGGGCATTGTGTATATATCTTCTGATATTTATTATGGGGTACCGGATGAGCCGGAGGCGGTAGAGCTGAATTCGGTCGAATAACAAGGTCTGTTGTCGGTCTACGGCAGGCTTGTGACAGCCATGCGGGGAAATTTGTTCTTCCATTTTGCGTGGAATTTCATTACAATGGGTGAGAGATACCCGACAGGAAAGGCAACACGCAAGAAGGATGGAACGGATGAAATACAAGGCGCTTTTTTTGGACATTGACGATACCCTGGTTGGCAGCGACAAACGGATCAGCGAGAAGAATTTAGAAGCAATACGGCGTGCGCAGGCGAACGGCATATTTGTCACCATCGCAACGGGGAGGGGATACCTCGGCGCAGCCGGCATATGGGAAAAGATTGGCATCCGCGGCCCCGTCATCGTTTACGGCGGGGCTCGGGTGATGGATACCAGAACCGACAAAGAGATATTCAGCGCCCCCATAGACCCGGCCCTGATCAGAGAGGCTTTGGAGTGCGCACAAGAATGGGGGCTGCACGGCCAGATCTACCAGGATGATACGGTGATATTTGCCAAGGAGAACGGTTTTACTCAAAGCTATACCTCCTATCTGCGGCTACCCTATGTCGTAGATCCGGATATGAATAAGAAAGAATGGCACAATGTACCCAAGGTGCTTGTATACGCCGAGCCCGGTGAACAGGAACGTGAAATGATCGCCCGTTTCAACAGGCATTTTTATGAGCGGCTGGAGGTTGCCTCCTCCAAGCCCGGGTTCATTGAGCTGAACCAATTTGGCATGAACAAAGGGACGGCCATGCTGCGCACAGCGGAGCTTTTGGGCATATCCCAGGCGGAAACCGTGGCCGTGGGGGACAACACGTTGGATCTGCAGATGATACAGATGGCTGGCCTGGGCGTATGCGTGGAAAACGGACAGCAGGTTGTGAAGGATGTTGCCTCGCTCATCGCGCCCGCCTGTGAGGCGGACGGCGTTGCCTGGGTCATAGACAATGTCCTTTTGCAGAAATAAAAAGGAGAGGGTATTGTGCAGAGTACGACGGTATCAGTAGAGGAATTTGCGAATTCCCTTGGCCTGACAATCAAAAGCAAGGGTCGCGGACATATGGTGATTTCCGAAAGCGAAATCAACCGGCCTGGCCTGCAGTTGACCGGGTATTTCCAGCACTTCGCGTATGACCGCGTGCAGCTTATCGGCAACGCGGAAACATACTATCTCATGCAGCTTTCCAAGGAGGAAATGCAAAATCGAGTGGGGATATTGATGCAATACGACGTCCCCTGCGTGGTGTTTGCGCGCGATCATGAGCCGCCCGACGCATTCATGCAGGAGGCGCGCGTACGGCAGATCCCCATATTTTCAAGCCCCCGGCCGACTACCAAGGTCAGCCATTCCATCACAAATCTGCTGGACCGTCTGCTTGCGCCCAGCATCACAAGGCATGGCGTACTGCTCGACGTATATGGCGTGGGCGTGATGCTCATAGGCGAAAGCGGCATGGGCAAAAGCGAAACGGCGCTCGAAATGGTCAAGCGCGGGCATCGACTTGTTGCGGACGATGTGCTGGAAATCCGTAGAGTGGCGGACAACCGGCTTTCGGGCACCGCACCTGCGCTGACGCGGTATCTTTTGGAAATCCGCGGTATCGGCATCATAGACGTGCGGTATATGTACGGCGTGGGCGCCGTGATACAGGAAAAGTCCATAGACATCGTCATGGAAATGGAAATGTGGGAGGACGGCAAGGCATACGACAGATTGGGTCTTGACGACCAGACCATTTCAATATTGGATGTGGAATTGCCCCATATCCTCATGCCCGTCCGTCCGGGGCGGAACCTCGCAATCATCGTGGAGGTGGCGGCGCGCAATTACCGGTTGAAAAAGCTCGGATATGACGCGGCCAAGGAATTCGACAAGCGCTGGATGGAAGAATTGGAAAACGTATAGGGGGTAGCGGTATGCTGCAGGTGGGTTTTGACATTGGCGGTACCAATATCGCGGCCGGAGTTGTGGATGATGATATGCGCATCGTCGCCCGGCGCAGCATAAAGTTTCCTACGGGCAAGCCGTATCCGCATACGGTTGGCCTAATGAAAAATCTTGTGGAGGAGCTTGCGGGCGAACTGCATATTGCAAGCGGAGAGTTCCAGTCCATCGGCATTGTGGTACCGGGCAGCATCGATCCGGCCTGCGAGCGTGTACTGCATGCTTATAACCTGCAGTTTCATGATGTGCCGTTGAAAAAGGCCATGCAGGAACACTACCCGGATATCCCGGTGTATCTTGCCAATGACGCGAACGGCGCGGCTCTTGCCGAACTCCACGCTGGGGCATTCCGCGGCTGCAAAACCGCCGTGCTACTCACCCTGGGTACCGGCATAGGAGGCGGCCTCATATTAGGCGGCAAGATGTTCAACGGCGGCATGGGACATGGGGTGGAGCTTGGGCATATGGTGCTTGTGCACGACGGCCCGCTTTGCACCTGCGGCGTACACGGCTGCATCGAATCGGTCTGCACCTCTACTTGGCTTATTCAGCAGGGACGGCGCAGCGTGATCGATTATCCGAACGCGCTGATCTGCACGTCGGTGGAAGGCGATATGAATAAGGTGACTGCTAAGCTCGTGATTGACTGCGCGAAGGCGGGGGATGCCATAGCGGTGGATATATTTGATCGCTATGTGGACCAGTTGGGTTCGGCCATTACCTCCTGCATCAATTTGCTCGATCCAGAAGTGATCGCGCTGGGCGGCGGCGTCAGCCATGCGGGGGACTTTTTGTTTGAACCCGTCCGTGAAAACGTACGCAAGAAGTGCTTTTTTGATGAGATCGGCAAAATCGTACCTGCGCAGCTTGGAAACGACGCTGGCATCGTAGGAGCGGCCATGCTCGCGCGCAACGAGGGGTAAACAAAACAAGAAAACTCTCCCAAGCAGGGAGCTCCGTTGCCCTGCGAACGCCAGAAACTGAAAACCATCTATATAAATACGTCCGATTTGACGACATGTGCTTTAAATCGGACGCCTCTCGCGCTAGGATGCTACGCCATTCTGGTGCGGAAAACTTCGAAAAAGTAGCTTGCTACTTTTTTCGAAACTAAAATAAACAGGGGCTGCGATGCAGCCCCTGTTTCGAATAATTCCGTCCGGTCGCCGTTTCCCGTTCGGTTGCCCTACCCGCCCGGGTCCCGGTTATGAAGTACAAAGTAGTTCGTTTGCGTCTTATTTAAGGAGGAAGAACAGTCAATGAAGAATACTGTTGTTTTCCGGACGGAAAGAAATAATCTTTTTCACGTTCTTCTTGCATTTATTGTACCACCATATTTGGTGGTTTACAACTGCTTATTTGACTATTATTGGCCATATTTAGTGTTTTATTGCCCAAAACTTGAAAACAAATTGTGAACACGGCTATAACATGTCAAAAAAAGGCGGGGTATAAGCGGAGGTTGCAGCGGACGCCTCCTGGAGCAGCACGTTAGTAAGACCAAGCTGAAGGCAGTAATCCGCGGAGCGGTCATACTCGCGCGCCGTTAATGCACGGTTGAGTGGCGCTTTTAACGAAGGCGAAGCGGGCGTGTACTGCCGCATCAGGGAAAGGTATGTTTCTTTGGGAACGTTATTCACTATAAAATCCAGCACGCGCCGGGTTTCGTCAATGCAGCCGGGGAGCACGAGGTGCCGTATCAGAAGGCCGCGCGTTGCAATGCCCGCGTGATCCATCTGCAACGTGCCTGCCTGCCGATGCATTTCGAGTATGGCTGGCCCCGCAAATTGAAAGTAGTCCGCAGCGCCGGACAGCGCAAGACTTACCTGCGGTGTTACGTATTTAAGGTCCGGCAGGTAAATGTCGATGAGCCCCTCAAGAGAGCGGATCATTTCCACCGTTTCGTATCCGCTGGTGTTATAAAGTACGGGAATGTTGAGGCCGTTTTTTTTCGCTGTTGAAAGCGCGGACTTTATCGCCCCAATGTGCGGTGTAGGCGTGACGAGGTTGATGTTGTGCGCGCCCTGTTCCTGCAATGATAAGAATAGATCAACGAGCTTCGCTTCGTCGCACAATTCGCCCTTCTGATACGCGCTGATGTCCATGTTCTGGCAGAATATGCAGCGTAGCGCGCAGCCGGAAAAAAACACCGCACCCGATCCGCACGTGCCGCTGAACATCGGCTCCTCCCAGTGATGGAGCGCCGCGCGCGCAACGCGGGGAATATCCCCCGCGCCACAAAACCCTGTTTTTTCTGCGCGGTCTATGTTGCAGCGCCGCGGGCAGCAGTTGCATAAAGTCAAAGGAAGCCCTCCCGAAATTGATTCATGCAGTATTGTACAAAAAAAAAGGCTGCCATGCAATATGGCAGCCTGTATGTTCATAAAGTGCTAGAAAATTCTGCGGGCGATCACGAAGTTGCGCTCGTAGTAGCCCGTGGTGGAGCTGATCATGACCTCACCCTTCGAAGACGAAGCGTGTATGAACTGACCGTTGCCCAAGTAGATGCCGGTGTGATTGACATTGGGGTTGGTGTCCGATTTATAGAACAGCAGGTCCCCCCGGCGGCACTTGGAGAGGCTGGTGACCGCTTCCCAACTGGATACCTCGCTGAAGCCTATGGCGTTGTACCGGCCCGTGCTGATGCCCGCCAGGCGCAGGCTGTAGTATACAAGACCGGAGCAGTCGAATGAATCCGGCCCTTCCTCGCTCCATACATAGGGTTTCCCAAGTTGGTCTCTGGCCGCCGCGATATAACCGTCCACGCTGGTTTCATAAGAACCGGGATTGGAGGGCCTTTCGGTGGGTTTGGGCGTTTTTTCCGCTTTCGGCGTTGCATCGGGTTCATCCTGACCGGAACCGCCCGGGTCCAGTATGGGGATGTCCCAGTCTTCATCCGGGGTGCGCGTGGCCTTCGGGGTAGGCTTTGGCGTGGGTTTGGGTGTAGCTTTCAACGTGGGCTTTGGGGTGGGCGTGGGGTCAACCAGATACCGCGCGTTCGGGGAATAGAGGAGGTTCCTTACATCCTGGTCAACTGCGCCCGTCTGCTCGATTTTGTTGCGTGTCTGGAAGCTCTTTACTGCACGCTCGGTCGCCACGCCGAAATAGCCGTTGTCCTTGCCTTCATAGTAGCCAAGCTCGCTTAAACGGCGCTGCATGCCGCGCACGTCAGAGCCCTTGTCTCCCAATTTCATGCGATAAGGCTGTGCGGTGACACTGTATAACAATTCCTGCGTATTTGAATCCGCAATGCCGGTCTGCTCCAGCCCAGCTGTGCGTTGGAAGAGCATGACGGCGCTCTTGGTGGCAGTACCAAAATATGTGGTGATTTCATCGTAATCAAAGTAGCCAAGCTCCATCAGCCTGCCTTGTAGAACCGATACGGCCTCGCTTTCCGTTTCCTCCTGCAGCGTTTCATAAGCTGAAAGGGATATGGTAACGGGCGCTGGCGTGGGTTCGGGGATAGGCGTGGGCGTGGGCGTAGGGTCTGGAATGACGGACAGGGAGGAGACGCCTTGCGTGACCACGGGCGCTGCGGCAAACACCTCTTCCTGTATCGGGGTGGTAAACAGGTAGCCGTTGTAGAGCAGCGGGTATCCAATAAAACCCACCAGCACAATTCCACCCAGCAGCAGCAAAAATGCACGCGAACGCTTGGTAAAGCGGCCGGGTCTTGCCTTGCGGGTTTTCTTGCGGGAGAGGTTGTCCATTTTAGGCTCCTTTCGGTTGGCCTGTACAAGAAAAAGCTAAAATAGGATAGTGTTTCTTATACATAGAGTATATACCATTTTATCGGCATATTCCAACACTTTCATTAGTATTTCGTGTGCATATTTATAAAAATATGCAGAAAAACAGCCAAACGGCCGAATTTGCACCAAGGAAAGCTTGAAACTGGCAAACCGTGTTATCATGTGGTATGATAAACAGGTAAAATTCCGCCTGGACGACAGTATCTTTGGCGGAAAAATAGACCAAGGAGAACGGTTATGCAGCATGAAATCACGTCGGAAGGCCCCTTGTTGGATGGCGCGGGGAACCTCATCGAGCCCGGATGGGCAAGGCGTATGCTGCTTCGTTATGATCGCGCGGCTGTCAAAAAGAGCGCGTGGAATATCAAGGAATGGGATTATTACATCATCAGCGACGGGCAGCGCGCCGTTGCGTTAACCGTAGCGGACAACGGATATATGGGCCTCTTATCGGCGTCGATTCTGGATTTTATGCGTCCGTGGGAACACACGAATACCTTCATGGAGGCGTTTCCATTTGGCAAATACCGCATGCCTCCAACTTCCCAGAACGGGGATGTGGAAGTGTCTAAAAAGGGCTGTTCCATGCGGTTTTTAAACCGGGGCGCACAACGGCGGATTGTTTGTACGTATCAGCAGTTTTATGAAAACCATACGTTGGATGTGGACATAACGTTAAGCGTTCCGGAAACCGAATCGATTGTGATCGCAACGCCCTTTTACAAGCCCCGGCATTTTTACTACAACCAAAAGATCAACTGTATGCCAGCCGAGGGACATGTACGGCTCGGGGATCAGGAGTTTGCGTTTTCAAAAGACCATGCGCTCGGTACGCTCGATTGGGGACGCGGCGTATGGACTTACGACAACACGTGGTACTGGGGCAGCGCGAACGGCGTGGTGAACGGCAAACCGTTTGGGTTCAACATCGGTTATGGCTTTGGGGATACGCGTGAAGCGACGGAAAACGCGATACTCTATGATCATAAACTCCACAAACTGGAGCATGTGACGTTCCATATCCCTGAGGGGAACTATCTAAAACCGTGGACGTTTTCCTCCTCGGACGGCAGGTTTGAAATGGCGTTTGCGCCGATACTGGACCGCGCCGTGAGGACGAACGCCGTCGTAATTGAGACGGACCAGCACCAGGTGTTCGGCCGCTTTTCTGGCCGGGCTGTGTTGGACGACGGGACCGAATTACAAATAAAAGAACTGCTAGGGTTTGCAGAAAAAGTCAGGAATCGGTATTAATCATGGCATTGTTGGCGGCTTATAAGCTTTCGAAATCCTTCGGCGGGCGCACGTTGTTTGAGGATGTGTCCTTCGAGGTTGCACAAAAGGATCATATCGGCCTTGTCGGCGCGAATGGCACTGGAAAAACAACGCTGATGCGCATTCTAACAGGTATGGAGCAGGCGGACGGCGGCGCCGTGCACCGTGACAAACTTATCGTTGCGGCGACATTGGAACAAACGCCGGTGCTTAAGGAAAATCAGACGCTCTACGATTTTACGCTCGACGCATTTGCGCCTCTTTTAAAAGCCGAGGAAGAGTTAAAAGAGATCGAAGCGCAGCTTTTACTGCCCCACGCGCCGCACGAGCAGCTTGTAAAAAAGCAGCATCAGGTGCAGGAACGCTACGAGCAGGGTGGCGGCCTGACGTTTCGCAGCCGTACGCGGTCCACGCTTCTGGGGCTTGGATTTGCGCAGGAGGAATTGGAACTTCCGGCCCTTTCTTTAAGTGGCGGACAGCTAAATAAAACAATGTTAGCCAGGGTCCTTCTTTTGGGTGCGGACCTGCTGTTTTTGGACGAACCCACCAACCATCTGGATATCGCGGCCACGGAGTGGCTCGAAGCATACTTAAAGGCGTATACCGGCGCGTTTATTTTGATTTCACATGACCGATACTTTTTGGACCAGGTCACCAACCGCACGATAGAGCTGCGTAACATGCGCCTGCATACTACGCCGGGCAACTATTCCACCCATGTGGAGCGCACGCTCAACGCAAACGAGATCGCCCGGCGGCATTACCTCAATACGCAAAAGGAAATTCGGCGTATATACGGCATCGTTGAACAGCAGCGCCGCTGGAACAAGGAGCGCAACATCCGCACGGCGGAATCAAAGCTCAAGCAGATCGAACGTCTAAAGGCGACACTGGTGGAGCCGGAAAAAGAGGCTGCCTCCATACGCTTTACGTTTACCGCAAAGGAACCTGGCGGCAATGAAGTGCTCATTGCCGAAGATCTCAAGAAAGCGTACGGTGAAAAGAAGCTTTTCACGGACGCCTCTATGCTGGTACGGCGCGGGGAGCGGGTATTCCTGTTAGGACCGAACGGTTGCGGGAAGACGACGCTTTTGCGCATACTCATGGGGCGGGAAGTACCGGATGCGGGAAGAAACGCGTTTGGCGCTGGCGTAAAGCCCGCCTATTACGAGCAGAACATGCGCTCGCTCAACGAAGAAAACACGGTGCTGCAGGAGGTGTGGGACGCGTACCCGCGCATGCGGCAGACGGAAATACGCAATGCGCTGGCGGCGTTTTTGTTCCGCAACGAGGACGTGGACAAGCGCATCCAAATGCTTTCGGGTGGGGAACGCGCGCGGGTGCAGCTCTTGAAACTGATGCTTTCGGGGGCAAACCTGCTGTTACTGGACGAACCCACCAACCACTTGGACATCGCTTCGCGGGAGGCGCTTGAACAGGCGCTGGAAGAATACGATGGCGCGCTGCTTGTCGTGACCCATGACCGTTTTTTGGTAAACAGGCTTGCGGACCGCGTGCTGTACATGGGCCCTTCCGGCCTGACGGAGACAATCGGCGGATATGACGCGTATTTAGCCGGACGCAGTTCGGAAGAAAAACCAGCCGAGCCGCAGGACGAAGAGAGGCCGCAAAACGAGTACCGGGCAAAGAAGGAACGGCAGAGCGCAATCGTCCGCGCAAAAGGCGAAGTCGCCCGCGCGGAGCGGGAAGTGGCCAAAAAGGAAAACGAGAACGCGGAACTGGAAAAGCAGCTCTCGGATCCCAGCGTGGCGGCGGATTATGAGCATGCGGCGGCGCTTTCCACAAAGCTTGCGGCCTGCAGGGCCGAACTGGAGGCGTGTATCGCGCTTTGGGAGCAGGCGGAAGAAGCATTGCAAACGCTTATTGAGCAAGTATAACGGGAGGCAAACATGCAAACACGTAAATTCAGCCTGGGCTTGCGTTTTGATATTATGGCGGGTGAGGAAGGGCAGGCGACCCCTGCACAGATATGGGAGGAGATTTTCTCCGTACTCACCACCAGCGATACGAAGGGTCTGCAGTTATACGGCGGAATGACGTCGTTTGACGAATATTCTCCGGCGGAGCCATGTTACCTGTGCGTGTTGACCAACGGCGGCCTCAAACAGCTGCGCAGGGTATACCGAATGCTTGAGCAGGACGAGGGCATCGGCATGTACCTGACTGCGACCCATCCGTTCCTGCAGAACAATGCGCTTGAGAAAGTAGAAGGGCTGACGTATTACGGAAAAGTCCAGCGGGATGGCTCGCTTTCAGGCGGGGAAGAGCCACTCTTTGACGTTCGCATCTGCAAAAAGCGCGGCAAGCGCAGGCCGGTGGGTAAGGGAATTGTGTTCCTGCTTGCTCCGGATTCGTTTTTTTCCTACCTTTCCTCCAAACAGGCGATCCGAAGGCTGACTTTGGCAGCTAGGAGGCAGATTCCAGGCGTGCGCGTTCTGCCGCTCCCCATCGCGAACGGCGGGCCGGGTACTGTGGACGCCATACTGATGGCGCGTAACGGCACCATGCGTAAAGTACATATCACAGGACCCACTGGAGAAAAGATGGAGGCCTTGTATGCCGTGTTGGGCGGCAGGACGGCGGTGATTGAAATGCCGGAGGCTTTCTGCGGTACGATGTCCGATGACAAGCTCTACTCCAGCTTTGGCATGGGGGAACTGATCCGCCGGGCTTTGGACGAGGGCTTGAGCGAAATCGTAATCGGCCTCACGCCGGGGCGCGTCAACGATGGCGGGCTGGGCTGCCTGCGCGCGCTGGGGGTGAAACTGCTAAGCGCCGAAGGGGCCGAGCTGAACGGGGAAGATTACGCCGCTATCGCCAAAATTGATACGGAGCTGTTGCATCCGCGCATCCGCAACACCCGCTTTGTCATGATGACAGATGACGCAGGGCACCTGAAAGAGGAAGCGCTCCATGAACCGCTGCGCGCGTCTTACGCCGCGCTGGTAAAGGAGGCCGCAGCATTCGATGTCTATGCCCAGCCGGGCACTGGGGCAGCGGGAGGCCTGGGCGCGGCGATGCTCGCATTCTTTGGAGCGGCATGCCAATCCGGCATTGAGGCGCTGCTAAGCGTATACGAATTTGGACGCAGAGCGAAAAATGTCTCCCTGATTTTGACAGGCGAAGGCTGCGTGGATGAAACAAGCTTCGCGCCAGGGCGCGCCGTGGGGGAGATACTCTCCCGCGCTTCACGCATGAAGGTGCCGGTTGGTGTGATTGCCGGATATATGGGCGAAGGCGGGGAGGAGTTGCTGCAAAAGCGTGATTGCAGCAGCATGGTCATTGCCGAAGCGCCCGATGACAGTACGTCGGAAGAACTTGTGGAACGCTTTGACGGTGCGGCGGAGCGTATGTTCCGCTTCATCCGCCTGGGCAGGGAAATTGAGCGCGTGTCCGCCCGCAAAAACAAACGCTGAGCTTTGGAGGGCGTATGATCGGAAAGGAACAGCAAAACGTCACGCGGCAAGCGTGGGAACAATTCATGCTTCTCAACCAGGTGCATGGCTTTTGCATGCAGCATACGCTTAAAAAATACGGCCTGTATGAGGGCCAGCCCGTCTATTTATTTCAGATCAGGGATATGGGCAGGCCCAGCCAGAACGAACTTGCAAAGGCGCTGGGGGTAAGCAAGGCCTCTGCGGGCGTGACGCTTCGAAGGCTTGAAAAAAGCGGATTTGTCAAGCGCGAGCAGGACCCTGCGGACAGCCGCTGCAACCGTGTGGCGCTTACGAAAAAAGGCCAGGAAATCGCGCGCTGGTGCGAAATGGACGTGGATATGATCGCAAACAACATGCTGGAGGATTTTGCAGCGGAAGAACGCGAGCTTGCGCTCAAGGTTATCCAGCGCATGTACAAGGGGCTTGACGCCATGCGTATGCGCATAAAGTCCTAGGCTATTTGGAAGCTCTGCCTCCAAACATCCGCTTAGGGTCGTAACGACCCTAAGAACCCGTACATGAAAAGACATTTCTGTGTTTCTCTGATGTGGAGCGTAGGTCTTGCTATACTGAAGCATTTTCCAATTATGGAGAATGCTTTTTTTGTTGTCTGCAAATACTCTACCTGAAAGGATGATTTTGATATGACAAAATCCTTATGGAAAATACTTCGTTTCGACGAGCCGGAGCAGGAATTTGAGCTTTTGGAAACCGAGGAAGGGAAGCCCGGCTTCTTTGGAGGCGCGGAAAAGGAACAGCCGCCCGCTCCGCCCCAGCCGGAACCGCCGCCGAGCGCTTCAGTTTCGGAAAATGAGCAGCGGTTGCGGCAGGAATACTATGTGGATATTAACCCGGATATTCTTTTGAGGCGCTTTATGCTTGGCGGCAACGTTCAGGCGCTGACGGCGTGCATCAACGGCATGGCGGACGGCTCACAGATCAATGACTTTATCCTGCGCCAGGGTATGGAGGCGGGCTGCATGGATAACGCCTCCGGCAGCCTTTCGCAGCATGCGGTGGACCATGTGTTCGCCCAGCAGGAGGCAACGCTTACCACCGACTGGGCGAAGGTAAAGAAGTCCATATCAGAAGGGCAGACCGCCGTATTTATCGATGGTGACGATAAAGCCATAATCATGGATACGCGTGGTTTTGAAAAGCGTAGCGTATCGACCCCGCAGAACGAAAAGGTCGTCCGTGGTCCGCAGGAGGGCTTTACCGAAAGCATACGCACCAATATCACGTTATTAAGGCGCATCATTAAGACGGATGATTTTATTTGCGAATTTATGAACGCCGGCGGTAAAAACAACGTGGTGTGCGTGCTTGCTTACCGCAAAAGCGTGATCAACCCCGCATTGCTTAAGGAGGTCAAAACCCGCCTGCAGAATATCGACACGCACATGGTACTAAACGATGGCACGCTGGAGCAGCTAACAGAGCGTTACCCGCTTTCTCCCTTGCCGCAGGTTTTAAATACCGAGCGGCCGGACCGCGCGGCGGCGCATATCATGCAGGGACATGTGGCGCTGCTGTGCGAAGGAAGCCCTTCCGCCAATATCATGCCCGCTACGCTGTTTTCTCTGATGGCTACACCGGAGGATTCGTACATGCGCAGACCCTTAGGCAGCGTACTGCGCGTGGTGCGCTATATCGGCGCGGCATTGAGCATATTGCTGCCAGGTTACTTTATTGCCGTGGCGCTCTATCATCAGGGTATGATGTCCACTGAGGTCATAAGCACCATCATAGCATCCCGGCAGATGGTGTTTTTGCCACTGCCTATTGAGATGTTGTTTTTGCTTTGGGTGTTCCAGCTTCTGAGGGAGGCGGGCATCCGCGTACCGGGCAGCGTCGGGCACGCAATTGGCATTATTGGCGGTCTGATATTGGGACAGGCGGCGGTTACCGCCAATATTGTCAGCACCGTGGTATTGATTATCGTGGCACTGGCTGGCATGGGCAATTTCACGATACCGGATTATTCCACGCAGATCGCGGGGGAATATTTTCGCATTATACTCGTGCTGCTGGGCTGGGCCGGGGGGCTGCTTGGTATTGCCGTAGGCGTCGTGTTGATCGCGGCGTGGATGGCGTCCTTGAAGTCCTACGGGGTGCCGTTCTTAGCGCCCGTTGTACCCAAGACCTACTCCAATCGCCCTGCTATATTGCGTGGTCCCATCACACAGCAAGACCGTTCGTCGGATTACATGAACACGCGGGAGGGAAAGTAAGTGAAGTTACGTCAGGGCCGCATCGGGCGGCAGGAAACGCTTGCCGCCGCAGCTGTCGCTGTTGCCGTAAGCGGCATATTCACAACAGATAACGCTTCGCTTTACGTGAAAGGAAACTCCGCGTATGTTTCCACGCCCATTGCGGCGGCGCTTGCATTGCTGGCGTTTCTGCTGGTTGCGGGGGCCATGCAAAGGGGGGCGCATAAAACGCTCTTTGCACTGCTGCAACACGGCCTGGGCGGCGTATTGGGCCGCGTCGCGGCTTTTTTTTACGCTGCTCTGCTCGTATTCTGCGCCGCGGCGCTCTTAAGCCGGTTTTCGCTAATGCTGGGGCTGTTCGTGTATCCGGACGCTTCGGAATGGCAGGTGTTGATATACCCGCTTGCCGCAGCACTTGCGCTGGCCTTTTTGGGCTTGGAGGGCATAGGCCGCATGTCCCGGTTGTTTGCGTGGGTGATGCTCCTTTCCATATTGGGCGCGCTGGTGTTCGCGGGCTATAACTATGAGCCGTACCGGCTCGCGCCCTTCTTAGGCGACGGATTTGACCATATGGCCGGTATGGCGCTCAGAAGTGTGGCGCTGTACTTCCCCGGCATGCTAGCGCTTCTTGTGTTGGCGCGCGGCGTACACGGGGTAAGGGCAGCAAGGCGCGCGGGCTACGGTGCGGGTATTGCGGCGGGGGTATTGAGTTCCCTCTGCCAGGTTTGCCTGGGCATGACATACACTTACAAGGACCTGGCGAGGATGCATTCGCCCATGTACCGGCTGACCATGAGTTTCCGCTCCGGCGGATATTATCCCAGACTTGACCTGCTTCTTTTGATGGGATGGGTGATTTCCGGCATGGTGGCCACAGGCTTTTACCTGTATACGGCGGCGCTTTTATTTGCCGAGGCGTTCGCGCAGCAGGATATCCGCCCCGCGGTGCTTACGGCGGGTGCGGCGGCGGGAGCTGCCGCCATGCTGATGCATGTGGACAACACGCTTTTCCGTGCAATCGCAAGCTATATTTCTCTTTACGGGTGGATATTCGCGCTTGTTCCGGCCCTGTTGGCTTCATTTGTCAGCACTATGCGAAATGCCGGAAAGCCCCAAAAGGAGGTGGGCGCATGAGGCGCTATTGTCGCTGCGTCCGTATATTGGCGCTAATGCTGCTTCTTTTGGTCGTATTCTCGGGCTGCATGGGCGCGCGCAGCCCTGATGAATACGGCTACGCGCTGCTTATCGGGATAGACAAAGGCAAGACAAAGCCCTATTTTGTGAGCATGCTTCTGCAGCGGGGCAACGGCGATAAACAGAGCTCCGAAGGCGCTATGGCGGCGTTAGTGGGCGTGGAATGCGACGATCTGTTTGAAGCGGTGGAGGTTGCCGAATCCGGCCTGCCATTTTCATTGAGTCTTGCGCGCACAACCGCAATCGTGTTCAGCCAGGACGTGGCGCGCGGCCCTCTGCTGGAACAATTTCTTGCCGCTTCTCTGGGTTCGCTGCATATCCGCTATTTTGCGAACCTCATCGTATCCGGCGGGCGCGCGGAAGATTACTTAAGCGGTATGCAAAGCGAAATCAACCCCAATATCGCCAAGATACAATACAATTTCATTGAGTATAAGGAGAAAACGGGCATGATACCGGCCATTACGCTCACGGAATTCTATGACCGCGCCTGGGGCGAGGCGGGGGATGTCGTGTTGCCGCTGGGTGGGTTTGAAAAACGGGACACCGGTGGAGAAGAGGAGCAGGCAAAAGCCGGAGAAAAGGGCGAAGAAGGCCAGGGCGACCCTATGAAAGCCGGAGGTAATGAGGACTCCACGAAAGCGGAAGGGGAAAAAGAGGAAAAGGAGAAAAGTGAACAAAAAAAGAATGAACCGGAGCCGCTTTTGGTGGACGCTTTGGGCGCGGTGGAGGATCTTCCTGGGCAGACCGGGCGGCTGGGCGGACTGGAAGCGGGCATGATGGGAAGCGCGCTGTTTCGCGGAACGGAATTAAAGGGCTTTTTGAACGGCCCGCATACGATGCTGCTGCTTCTGGGCAAGGGCGATTTTAAAAATGGAAGAATTCAACTTAAAGATAAAAATGGCGATAATATCAGCATATTACTTACAAGAAAAGGAACGCCTAATGTCAGGCTTTCTTTGGGGAAAGAGAAAAAGGCAGAATTTCTGGTTTCGGTCTATGCCTCGGTGGAGCAGCCTGCGGCGGTTGCGGGGCTTGATAAAGAAAAGATCAGGCAGGATATTGAAAAATACCTGGAAGACGGTATGCGGCAGGTGTTTTTAGCTTGCCAGCAGCTTGGGTGTGATTCGTTTGATCTGGGAGAAGCTGCCGTCCGCCAGTTTACGTCCGCCAAACAATGGGAAGCGTATTCCTTCCGGGACGTATATCCACAGATTCGGGCGGAGTTTGACGTAACGGCGTTTCTTGAATATAACCCGACGGGTTCCCGGGTGGAATAGGCTTAAAGCTTAGAGCGGACAGGAGGAGGAAAGGATATGGCGTTGTTTGCCATATTGGAGGGGATTGCTGCGCTGTATGGCGGCGCGTACATCATCCATTGCAGAAAAAAAGGGGAGAGACTTGGCGCTTTTGGCGCATGGCTCCTCTCCCTGGTATCCTTTGCAATGGGCGCGCTGCTTCTGATTTACGTGGTTTAATCCGCATTCCGTGAAAACAGGTAATCCATTTTTTTGCGGACCCGGCCCTTTAATTTATCGGTTTGCGCCTTGTTGGGCGCAAACATGTCTTCCCACGAATCCAATACATCTCCTTCTCGCACGCTTTCGATAATCAAATGTCGTGCGATATATATCAGCGTGCCGTCCTCGCACTCGCAGACGGCATAGTCTCCTTCGAAGCGATCAAGTATGAGCATATTGCGCCCCCTTTCATCTATGAGATGCTTTTTTCATATAAGCAATTATACCCCTTGAGTTTCAGGAATGGAAGGAAATATCATCCATAGCTGCATCGTCGAAAACTGTCGAGAATCATCAAAATTTATGGTATATTTAGTGTGAGCAGTCCGGTCCCTATTATTGAGTGCAACAGCAGGAGCGTGGTATAATGAAACGACGGATTAATATCATAGAAGGCATGCCTGTTGAAGTTCCGGAACTTGACGAAATCGGAGAAACGGAACGTGCCCGCCTGAACGCTATCGCGTTAGAGGAGTACGAGACCCATGGAACGCTTGTGGGGGAAGAACTCCAAAAGGCGAATACAGAATTTATCAGGATCGCACAGCAGCACCTGATTGAGAATGAATAAGAATCCGTTTAGGGCGCTTTTTACTAGATTTTCGATGGAGGAACGCAATGTTTTTGTCAAGCGCGGAGATGCTGCTGGGCATTGTGGACGCCATGCAGGACATGCTGCGCGTATTGGATTTATCGCAACGCGTTATTCTGGTGAACCGCAGCTATTCGGAACAGTTTGGGCTTCAGGAAGGCCGTGCGTGCAATGAGATGTTCTGCGTAACGGGCACCTGCAGGACGTGCATCTCGAAAAAGGCGATTCTAACGGGACAGACCCAGGAAAAGAACAAACGCTTTCGTGGGCGGACATATCATGTGAATGCCTCGCCTTTTTATGACTCCTTGGGAAACCCCCTGGGGACGGTGGAGGTGTTTCGCGACGTTACGGAGCAAATCCGCCAGAGAGACGTATTGCGTGCACAGAACAAACGCCTGCTGCGCGAGGCGAACTGGGCCGCGCGCATGCAGCGCGAGCTGTTTTTGACACAGGAGCAGCCGGACCCCCGCGTGTCAGTTTCCTCACGCTACTTACCCGCAAGCAGCCTGGGCGGGGATATGTTCGGGTGTTTAAAACAAAAGGATGGCCGTATCGGCTTTTATGTGGCGGACGTTTCCGGCCACGGGATGGCAGCGGCCATGATCACGCTGCTTTTGGCGAATGTGCTGCGCAATACGCAGGCGGATAACCCCGTCGAGTTTCTTAACGCCGCACGCAAATCGTTTTTAGCCATGTTGCAGGACGATCAATTGTATGTCGCCATGTTTGTGGCAATGCTGGACCCCAAAACCGGCACGCTCGCATGGGCCAACGCGGGTTTAAACGCTATTCCGCTGCTGTTAACGGGGGAAGGGCTTAGCTACCTTTACTCTCCCTCTCTGCCCCTGTGCAACTGGGAGGAAACGCCGACGTATCGGGAACACACGCTTCATTTGGGCGCTTCGGCCAGACTTTTGATGTATACGGACGGTCTGCTGGACCATAGAAGCAGCCGCCTTACTGAAGCGGAGCTGGAACGCCGTATGCAGCGGCAGGGCGGAGAGGAACTCTTAAGTACCTTAGAAAAGCAGGTGTATGTCAACCATGAGGACGACGTCTGCATGCTGCACATCGCGTATGAGAGCGCATCTGAAGCATGAACGAATCTTTAAAATTGAAACCTCAGAGGAATGACGGCTTTTCAAAAAGGGAATACATGCGGTATAATGTTCACATGCATTTTGCATAACAGCAGGTAATATATGCGCGCGGTTTGCCACATGATTGGTACTTGCCGGTAAGCGCAAGCAGCCTGAGGGGGGTGTGGCTATGTCCTATGACGAAATCGTAAACGCCATTGCCAGCGGCTTTGGCCAGTTTTCGTTTGGGGACGCGCTCGATATCATCCTTATCACACTGCTATTATATAAACTTATAGTATGGACGAAAAAGACGCGTGCCTATCAGGTGTTAAAAGGCTTTGGCTTCATAGTCGGCGCTTATTTCCTCAGCCAGATATTGGCGCTACATACGCTGAGCTTTTTGTTGGGATCCATCGTGCAGGCCGGTATCGTCGTGGTCGTGGTGCTGTTCCAGCCGGAAATCCGGCGCGCGTTTGAGCACATCGGGCGCGGCAGCATATTCGATAAAAACGTATTTGCAGCGTTTGCAAGCAGCCCTAACGAAATTGTGCGGGAACTGCATAAAGCGGTCATGAGCATGGCGCGCCGCCGCATAGGGGCGCTGATCGTCATGGAACAGAGCGTTGCGCTTGGCGATATTATAGCGACGGGGACCCGTATAGAGGGCGTTATTTCAAGCCCTCTCCTAGAGAACATATTCGAGCCCAACACGCCGCTGCATGACGGAGCCGTGATTGTAAGGAATGATACCATACTTGCCGCAGGCTGCTTTTTGCCGCTTTCGGACGATGTTGATATCGCCCGGGAACTGGGTACGCGCCATAGGGCGGCGCTGGGCATTTCCGGCGTGTCGGATAGCGTGACGATCGTTGTTTCCGAGGAGACGGGCATCATATCCGTGGCGCAGGATGGCAAGTTAATGCGCTACATCGACTCCAAGGCGCTCAAAGACCTCCTGGAAGGCATCTATCTGAAGGAACGCAGCAGCGCGTTCTCTTCTCTCATGCGGAGGAACAAGAATGGAAAGAGAGAATGATCCCAGCAAGGTCGGGACATTTTTTAAAAATCTGTTTCTGAAAAATGTCAGCATCAAGATCATATGCTTGGTGTTTGCTACTGTGCTCTGGGGCGTCGTTCTCACCGTACAAAATCCCAACCGCGTTAAGGTGATAGAAAATGTTCCGATCAGCTTTGAAGGAACATACGATCTCAATAACCGCAATCTTGTGGTGCGAGGGAAGCCGCTTGAGGAGCTTGGCGGCGTGACGGTGCGCGTGAGCACGCCCATCACAAACTATATGGATTTGAACGCGGACCAAATCAGCGCATATGTCAACCTAAACAGGGTTACCACTACAGGACAATGGATACTGCCGGTCGAAGCCGACATTTCCGGGCGCCCGGCGAATACCAACGTGGAAAGCAAAAGCCCGGAAAAAATTACGGTGGAAATCGATACGCTTAGCACCAAGAACGTTCCGGTAGAGCCGTCTTATGAAGGCTCCATTCCAGACGGTTATTGGGCGGACAAAGCGGTATTGAGCAGCTCCTTCGTGGAGATCAGAGGCCCCAAGCAGGATGTGGACCGCGTGACGCGGGCCATCTGCAAAATCCAGCTGACGGACCGCAAGCAGAGCTATAACGACGCTGTGGCTGTGGTGCCGGTGGACGAGAATGGCAACGAGATGGATTCAAGCTTTGTTTTAGGGAACCTTCCCTCCGTCACGGTAAAAATGCCGGTCTACCCTAAGAAGACGGTGCCGGTGGATATCATCGGGTCGCTGTTGGGCACGGACAATCTGCCTGCGAACTATGAGCTTGTTGCGGCTACCGCGACTCCCGCAACGATTGATATCGCGGGAGACCAGGCGGTTCTTGACAGCATCACCTCCCTGAAGATCCCCGGTCTGGATGTGGCGGGAAGGCGCGAATCGATCCACCAGAAATCCGCAATTGTCGTGCCGGAAAACGCGTTGATATTGGGCAGCACCACCGAGGTAGAAGTCTTTGTGGATATCCGTGAAAAGACGAGCAAGAAGGACTTTGAAGCGGTACCCATTGAAATAAGAGGGCTGGACCGGGGATTAAAGGCTACCCTGAGCAAAGATACCACGGATATCAGCGTACAGGGCCGCATCAGCCTTGTGGATCTTTTGAACCGGGACGACGTTGAGGCTTATGTGGACCTAAAGGATTTGAAGGAAGGCCAGTACGACATGTATGTGAGCGTATACCTCAAAAACGATGAAACCACTCTGGAACTCACCTCCGTGTCTAGCGTAGCTTTGATCCACGTGGATATTACCAAGAAGTGACTCGGGCGGATACACAGCGTAAACAAGGCGCCGTGAAAGCGGGCGCCTTTTGCATGCCCTTATACGTTGGGTTTAGGCAACCGCGCAACGGGTAATAGATTACAATAGAGTTTCCAAGGGTAGGAAAGGACAAGATATGGCGCTGCTTATCACTGATATCAAGGTTCCGGTTCAGGGCGAAGCGGAGCTTCCCGCCGTCATCACCGGGCAATTTCATATTCCGGCAGGAAGCGTGCGGGCGGTGCGGCTAGTTCGCCAGTCTCTGGATGCGCGCAAAAAGCAGGATATCCACTTTCTGGTATCCGCTTTGGTGACCCTGGACCCTTCAGTGGAAGCCGGGCTGTTAAAGCGAGCGGATTCACGCATAAAACCCTATGAGCCACCCGCCAACTATACGCTTATAAGCGGGACAGAGCAGCCGCGCGGGCGCATTGCAGTGGCGGGCCTTGGGCCTGCGGGCCTTTTTGCGGCGTATTTTCTGGCGCGGGAAGGGTACAGGCCACTTGTTTTGGAGCGCGGGCGGGAAATTGAAAAGCGCGGGGCGGATGTAAAACGGTTCTGGACGGAAGGGCAGATCGACCCAGACAGCAATGTCATGTTCGGCGAAGGCGGCGCGGGCACGTTTTCGGACGGCAAGCTGACCACGCGCATCAAGGACGCGCGCGCGGATGTGGCGCTTCAGACGCTGAGAAAGTTCGGTGCGCCGGACGATATCGTATATCAGGCAAAACCCCATATCGGAACGGACCTGCTGCGGCGTGTGGTCAAGAACATGCGCGAAGAAATCATTGCGTTAGGCGGCGAGGTTCGCTTTGGGGCCCGGTTGGAGGATATTCACCTGGAGAACGGGGAACTGCGAGCCATATCATTACATGAAGGCGGGCAGAAGGAGCGCATTGAATGTGCGGCGCTTATTCTTGCTACCGGGCAGGCGGCAAGGGATACATATGAGATGCTGTTAAGCAGAGGCCTTACTTTGCAGCCCAAGGCATTTGCGGTGGGCGTGCGTATTGAGCACCCACAGGAGCTGATTAATAAAGCACAGTTCGGCGCGCTGGCGGGCCATCCGCGCCTGGGAGCTGCGGAATACCGACTAGCCGGAAAAAGCGGGGCGCGCGGCGTCTATACGTTCTGCATGTGCCCCGGCGGATATGTGGTGGGCGCGGCGTCCGGTACTGCGGAGGTTGTGGTCAACGGCATGAGCGACCGCGCACGGAATGGAAAAAACGCCAACGCAGCGGTGATCGTGCAGGTTGGCCCGGAGGACTTTGGTAGGGGCGCGTTGGACGGTGTACGCTTCCAGCGTGAGCTTGAGCGTAAGGCTTACGAAGTGGGGCTTAAAACGGGTGCGTATTTTGCCCCCGCGCAGCGACTTGAGGATTTTATGAAGGGGAGGGCAACAAAGTCGTTTGGCGAAGTGACGCCTACCTACAGGCCCGGCGTTCATGCCGCACAACTAGATACGGTGCTGCCACCCTATATCGCCGTGGGCGTCCGGGACGGAATAGCGGCGTTTTCCCGCCAGCTTGCGGGCTATGGACTGCCAGACGCAGTGTTGACGGCGGTGGAGAGTCGTACCAGCTCGCCTGTGCGCATCCTCAGGGACTTGTTCGGGGAGGCGGAAGGCGCGCGCAACCTGTTCCCGGTGGGGGAGGGCGCGGGTTATGCGGGCGGCATCATCAGCGCTGCGGTGGACAGCATGCACGCCGCCGAACGCGTCGCCTCCCGCTATAAGGCGTCCCAATAACATGAGCCGCTACTCGCCCGTATAGATTATATATTGTGCGTGCTTTCTAGCAAAACAGACGGAAACTATCGTATAATGCAACCATGGAGTTATCTATATAAAGGCGGTTGCTTTATGAAGCGCGTGTATGTATTGCTGGGCAATTTCGGCAGCGGGAAAACGGAACTTGCGATCAATTTCGCGGTGAACGCCGCGCTGCATTCACGCACGGTTTTAGCGGATCTTGACGTCATCAACCCTTATTTCCGTTCAGCGGAGCGCAGGGAGGAGCTGTCAAGCGCCAACGTGAAGCTCATTCATCCTGTATTCGCGTACTCCACCGTGGAAGTTCCTGCGCTTTCGCCGGAGGTTTATTCCATATTTACGGACCAGTACGATACCGTGGTAGTTGACGCCGGCGGCGACCCTTCCGGAGCAGCGGCGCTGGGGCAGTACAAGAGCAAGTTTGAGCAATTGCCCGAAGGCGCGCTGGAAGTCCTGATGGTGGTCAATCCGTTTCGTCCATTCTCCGCAACGCCCGAGCTGGTGTTGGAACTGATGGAACGCTTAGAGGCACGTGCACGAATCAAAATCACGGGCTTTATCAACAACGCCAACCTATCTACCGAAACGCAGGTCGAGCATTTGGCCGCTGGATATGAACTCATACGGGCGGTTGCGGAAGCATCTAAAATACCGGTCGCCTATACGACAGGCACAAAACACAATCTTGAAAGGTTTCTAAGCTGGGCAGAACAGCAGGGCAAATCTTTACAATATATCGGGAAACCCATGCAAATCGAATTGTATATGCACAGGGATTGGGAACGGTTTACACAACTGGGCATTTAGCATGCCATGGGAACGAATAGACCAACGCGATGAAAGCGAGGATCAGGATGGCGAAGGTAACAATCAATTTTGAGCGCTGCAAAGGTTGTGGGTTATGTGTGCGCGCATGTCCCAAGCACATCATGCAGCTCTCTCCAACCAGGCTCAATGAAAAGGGCTACCATCCGTCAGAAGTAACGGATATGACGGCCTGCATCGCATGCGCGGCCTGCGCGCGCACATGCCCCGATGTTGTCATCCGGGTGGAGAAATAGGAGGAGCTATGGCAAAGAAGCTGATGAAGGGCTGCGAGGCGATCGCGGAGGCCGGCATACAGGCGGGCTGCAAATTCTTTTTCGGGTACCCGATCACACCGCAGAACGATATTCCGGAATATATGTCCATGCGCCTGCCCCAGGTGGACGGTGGGTGTTTTTTGCAGGCGGAAAGCGAAGTGGCCGCCATCAATATGGTGTATGGCGCTTCGGGGGCGGGCGCGCGGGTTATGACCTCGTCCTCCAGCCCCGGTATCAGCCTGAAGATGGAGGGCATTTCCTACATCGCGGGCGCGGAGCTTCCGTGCGTGATCGTCAACATGATGCGCGGCGGCCCGGGCTTAGGCTCCATACAGGCCTCTCAGGGCGACTACTTCCAGGCCACAAAGGGCGGAGGCCATGGGGATTACCGCATGATCGTCTACGCCCCCGCGTCCGTGCAGGAGGCCATAGACGTCACGCAGCAGGCGTTTGATGTGGCGGATCAATACCGCATGCCGGTCATGGTGCTGGCGGACGGTATTATCGGCCAGATGATGGAGCCGGTGGAAATCCATACGGTTGCGCCCAAACAATATGACAAAAGCTGGGCCACGACCGGTTACCGCCAAGCAGAAGGCGGAAGGCCGCGGGCAATCGTCAATTCCCTCTACATCGAGGTGGAGGAGCTTGAGGAAATGAACCTGCGCCTGCAGGCGCGCTACAAGGAAGTGGAGCAGCGCGAAGCGCAGGTGGAGCTTTATAATACTGAAGGTGCAGAATACATACTCTGTGCCTACGGTACGGTGGCGCGCATCTGCAAATCCGCAATAGCGCTTCTTGCGAAAAAAGGCGTTAAAGTCGGCTTGGTACGGCCCATTACGCTCTGGCCGTTCCCGTCCGCCGCCGTGCACGACGCCGTTTCCCAGGCTTCAGTGAAGCAAGCGTTCTGCGTGGAGATGAGCGCGGGACAGATGGTGGAGGACGTCCGCCTGGCAGTCAATGGAGAGAAGAAAGTTGAAATGCTTGCGTACCTTGGTAGCCGCGTTCCCACCGCGGAGGACGTCGCGAACAGAGTACTGCAAACGGAGGGGGTATAACGGTGGCTGTCGTATTTGAGAAGACTCCCGTTTTGACGGATACGGAAATGCATTATTGCCCGGGCTGCGGCCACGGCATTGTGCACCGGCTGATCGCGGAAGCGATCGAAGAACTGAAACTGCAGGAGAAGGCCGTAGGCGTGGCGCCAGTAGGCTGTTCGGTGTTCGCGTACAAATACTTTAATATCGATATGCAGGAAGCGGCCCATGGCCGTGCCCCCGCCGTGGCGACCGGCATCAAACGCGTACTAGGCCCGGATAGCTGTGTGTTCACTTACCAAGGGGATGGTGACCTTGCCTCCATCGGTGCGGGGGAAATCGTACACGCCGCGCACCGCGGGGAAAAGATTACCACCATATTCATCAATAACGCGATATACGGCATGACGGGCGGGCAAATGGCGCCTACAACGCTGTTGGGCCAGCGCACCACGACTTCGCCCTACGGGCGAGATCAGGGGCACAGCGGAAACCCGCTGCGCGTCTCCGAAATGCTTGCAACAATAGACGGCGCCGCTTATATTGAGCGCGTGGCAGTTAACTCCACCGCCAATATCCTGCGCGCCAAAAAGGCCATAAGGAAGGCGTTTGAAACGCAGATGGCGGGCAAAGGCTTTTCCATGGTGGAGGTTTTGTCCACATGCCCCACTAACTGGGGGAAATCGCCAGCGGAGTCCATGGATTGGCTGGAAAGCGCTATGATCCCGTATTTCCCGCTTGGGGTTATGAAGGAGGTATAGCATGCTGGAGCAAAACCTATTCGCTGGGTTCGGGGGACAGGGCGTGCTGCTGATGGGGCAATTACTAGCCTATGCCGGGATGCTCGAAGGCAAGCAGGTTACATGGCTGCCCGCCTACGGCCCGGAAATGCGCGGGGGCACAGCCAACTGCAGCGTTATCATATCGGATGAAGCCATCGGTTCTCCGGTGGTGAGCAGGGCGACTTCCGTAATAGCCCTCAACCGGCCTTCCCTGGATAAATTTGAGGGCAATGTGCAGCCGGGCGGGAAACTATTTATCAACAGCTCCATCATCGACAGGCCCGCGCGCCGGGAGGATGTAGAAACTTACTATGTGCCCTGCAACGAAATCGCGGAACGCCTGGGCAACGCACGCGTCGCCAACATGGTGATGCTTGGCGCGTATATCGAAAAGACAGGCAGCGTGGATATCGAGAACGTGCTGCTTGCGCTCAAGGCAAAGCTGGGCGAGAAAAAGGCGGATCTATTATCACTCAACAGAGAAGCGCTCAAAGAAGGCGCAGAGGCTGTACGCTGAACGAAAGTAATATCAAAGGCGGCAGGTTTTCCTGCCGCCTTTTATCAAAAAACTTCTCTATTACCGGAACGAGGAAGCGCGCCGGTTTTTGCCGCGCTGGCCGAAATGCCGCGTCTGGGACGAAGAGCGTGCGGAGCTTGCGGCAACAGGAGCGCCATAGCCTGGCTGCTGCCCGTAAGGCCGCGCCTTGCGCACAAAGTCCGCGTCCGCGATATCGTCTTCAATCGCCGGGCCGGTGGGGATGATGATAGCCTTGAGGCTGCGCATCATCTGCCTAAGCTGCTCCCGTTCGCGCGGGAATATCAGCGTGTAGGAAACGCCCTGCTGTTCGGCCCTGCCGGTGCGGCCGATGCGGTGGACATACGAATCGCTGTCCATCGGGATATCGTAGTTGATCACCGCGTCGATATGGTATACGTCGATACCACGGGAAGCGACGTCGGTGGCTACGAGTATGCGAAGCTCGCCTGTACGGTATTTTGCCATGACCTTGTCGCGCTGGTTCTGGCGCATGTCCCCATGCAGCGCGTCCGCGAGAAAGCCGTTTTTCTGAAGGCTTGTCGCAAGCCTGTCCGCCATGCGCTTGGTGTTAACAAATATCAGGGAAAGGCGGAAGTCTTCTTCCTTCAGCAGCTTTACAAGCGCCCCTTCCTTTGCACCGGTACGGACTTCGGTATAGTACTGCTTCACGGAATCTACCGTAAGCGAATTCTGCGCGATTGTGAGCTGCTCTGCGTCCTTCTGGAAGTTCCTCGCGATATCCAGCACACCCTTGGACATGGTGGCGGAAAACAAAGCCGTCTGGCGCTCTTTGGGTACGCTTTCCAAAATGCGTGTCAGGTCAGGGCGGAAGCCCATATCCAGCATCCGGTCTGCTTCATCCAGTATTACGGTACGAACATCGTTGAGCCGGATGGTCTTTCGGGCAATGTGGTCCAACAACCTGCCCGGCGTCGCCACCACGATCTGCGGCCTGCGGCGAAGAGCCGCAAATTGCTTTTCAATGCGTTCACCGCCGAAAATTGCGACTACTTTGAGGCCCGGCTTACTGTGCGTGAGGTCTTTCAGGACCGATGCAATCTGCACGGCAAGCTCGCGGGTGGGGCAGAGAACGATGGTCTGTACGGTGGAAGACAAAGCGTCCATGCGCTCCACCACGGGAATACCGAAGGCGCAGGTCTTGCCTGTGCCGGTGGGAGCCTGCACGGTGATATCGCCGCCCTTTAAAAGCGGGCCGATGGAAATCTGCTGCACGGGCGTAGCAGTTGTGAAGCCCATGCGTCCAAGCGTTCCCAGCATAGGAGCGGAAACGCCCAATTGTTCAAAGGTCGATTGTGTCATTCTTGTTTTGTTCTATCGCGTTTGCCTGTGCCCGCATAGCAGCCGAAACTTAGTTCGTCATCCTATCGGCGCTCGCGAGCAAGCAGATCTTGCGCGCACAGCGGCACCAAAGCGTTGGATAGATGCCTCCTTGAAATTTTAAATTTTGTATCCGCATAAAAAAACACATGCTGTTGTAAATCATCAAACGAACCATGACTTACAAAACATGTGAGCAATGTTGCTTCCGAATACTTTGTAATCCTATCATATACAGATGCACCTGTCAAGCGCTGCACTGTAAAGATTTCCACAAATATACAACAGCAAAAGGCAAGGGCTGCTACACAACAGCCCTTGCCTGCAAAATCAGGAGTAGTAGGTAGCCCCGGATTTATACGTTGAGCGTGAGGGTGAGCAGCGCGTCATGGGCGGCGGCCTGCTTTAAGACCTCCTGCGTCAGCTCAGTCCCGGCGGATACGGTGAACGCGCCGTCCTCGCTCGTTACAGCGGTCTTTACGACCTTGCCCAACAGGAAGCGGATGGAATCCTCTTCAATTTCGCTGTATGCGCTCTCTTCGGGCGCAAATTCAGCTTCGCCCAGGTTCAAAAATGCAGTATTTCCGGCAAGCGCCGCGATTTTATCCGCAACGAACTCGGTGCCGTTTCCGAGGAACAGCTTCTCAATCGCGCCCGACTTGGGGTTGAAGGCGAAGTCATTGACCTCGCCGATAATATCGCCGGCGTTTGAAAGCGCGGTCGCGCCAAGCAGGTAGAAGCCTTTCTCGGTGACTTCCAGAAGCTCCTTGGATTCATAGATCTTTTTGACGTTCTCAATCGTGGAGGTTATGGCATAGTCCGCGCCCATACCCAACACATCCTTGAAGTTGATCCCGTAGAAGCCGTAGCCGCGGCTATCCTTCAAAATCAGGTAGTCAACGCTCTTCTCTGCCGCGTTGATTACGATATCCTGAATGATGCCCTTGTCTCGGCCTTCTTTTATGCCCATGACCTTCAGCCCAAGAACTTCGGTTGACTTTTTCATTGTGCTACCTCCTGATTATTCGCATGCCATCTTAAGCATTGCTAAGCTATTTGATGATTTCGTCGGTCCCTACCAGGACTGTGCCGCGCATCGCGCGGAAATGATCATTGAAAAGCTCCTCGCTTTCAACCACAACCCCGTCTTTGAGATAATGGCGGTAGGTGACAACCTCATATCCCTTACGGCTTCGCACCTTGGTGCGCTTTGTGCCGGCAGGGAGCTCGTCCGTATAAATGAGGACAGGATCGGGGGAGGGGATCTCTTTGAGTATCACGTTCTCCACTTCGATCTCCATGCCGTCCGGCAATTGCTTTCCGAATATCTCCACCGTTACAACAAGATCCTGTAAGCTAGCGGTAATATATATGGGAGAATCGGAGCTGTTTCGTATTTTCAGGTCCTTATTGTCCCAGTTGAGCGTAGCATCAAGACCTATGGGCAAATATTCAGAAGGCCAGGTATGGTGCACGCGCTCCACAATATCCATATCCGCATATAGCGCCGCATTGTACAAGGTGCCAGCGAGTTGGCAGATACCACCGCCGATAGAGTCCGCCAGCTGCCCATCCACAATCGCGGCGGCTGCCTTAAACCCCTTTGCTTCCGTTCGTTGGCCCACAAGCTCGTTGAGGGAAAGCGTTTCGTTGGGGAGTAACACCAATCCGTCCACCGCTTCACACATCAGCCGCACATTGGTATTGCGGTTTTCGTCGTTGGTGGCAAGCGTTACGCACCGGCCAATCAGCACGGTATTGTGTGCAAGTGTTTGAGCCGTTACGGTAGGTTTTACTGTGTTGATATAGCCGCTGCTTACTGCAAACGTACTATATTCTTTCTTAATGAGCTTATCCTTCACCGCGCTTACTATAGCTGCAATGTCGGCAACATGCCCGGTCGTTTCATTGGTATATACAAACTTGCGCGCAACCGTGTCAAAGGACGCTGTAGCGTTCTTTGCGGGGATATCCCGTTCCTTCAAAAAACGCCCCAGAGCGCTACTGAGCTTTGTTTCATCCAATACAAACTCCGTGTCCTTGTGAAACGGGGTATGGGTCAGGTTAAAGTCCCAGTGGAGCATGCCCGCCTTATTGCGATGGTAGGCCTCATCCAGGAGCTCCTTCGCGTTGGTGGAAACCCCAAGCTCCGTCGCGCCAAACGTCTGTGTCGCGCCATTGTACGAAACGGGCAGTGAGATTTTCGTAAGAACAGACTGCTCGCTTTCAAGTACCCGGCGTTCGCCCTCCTCAAAACCTAAGCCGCTGATATCGATGCCATTGATGCTGGTTTCCGGGGCAAAAACAGGTTTGGTTGCCGCTTTGGTCAAACCGCCCAAAGCCCCAAGAAATATCAAAACAGAAGTAGCGATTGCCGTCAATATGATGCCAAGCTTTTGCGCTGAGGCATATTTATTGATGTCTTTACCGGATGCGCGCGTCCGCATTCATCTTTTCCTTTTCTTTGAGTAGCTTCATTACCAACAAAAGCCGCTTCTTTTCCTCGTCGGTCGGAGTATATTCCATGCGCAGCAGATCGAAAATCAAAGTCTGCGCTTTGCGGTATTCTTTTGCAGCGATCATTGCGCTCAGCCTGGACATACCCGCTTCAAACTGCACCTTCGAAGTATCTTGCTCGGGTAGGGAAGGATCAGTTTCTTCCACAACGGGCGCTACTGTGGCCTCTGGTTCGAGCACTGTATCCTGGCCGGAGAATTCCTCAGTTACAATCGCCTCGTCGCTGACAAATTCCGGTTCCACAACCGGCTCGGGTTCCATTGCAGAAACAGTTTCTTCAACCAGTACGGGTTCTTCAACCAGTACGGGTTCTTCAACCGGTGCCGGTTCTTCAACTAGCACGGGTTCTTCAACCGGTGCGGGTTCTTCAGCCGGTGCGGGCTCTTCAACCGGTGCGGGCTCTTCAACCGGTGCGGGTTGTTCTTCAGCCGGTGCGGGCTCTTCGACCTGCATAGACTCCTCAACCGGTATGGGCTCTTCAGAAACAGGCAGTGCAGTGGGAACGGACACTTCTGCTAATTCCATATCGGCAGGAACAAATACGGCGAATTCCGGCTGTTCAGCCTGTACTTCGCCGAACGGTTCGGCAACCGTCAACTCCGGTGTTGCTTCCTGCCACTCTTCTGAAACGGCAGGGTCCTCAGTAAAGGAGGCAACTGGAACGTAAAGGTCAGCCTGCATCGGGACGTTGCCTGCAGTAGGTTCTTTCGAAGCTTTCAAGTCTGAAGTCAAACCGACAGAGGAAGCTGCTTCATCCCGTTCAGTAGCGGCATCCGGCGTTTGTACCGCGGGGACAGACAATGGGCGCTTATGCACCCTGTAAACGGCAGGAGCGTCCTTTTCCTTTTCGGCTGTAGACGCTTCTTTTATAACGGAGAATTTCGGTTCAATAACGGGCTCATTCTTTTGCGCGTCAGCGGATTTATCCCTCACAACGCGGAAAGAAAGGTTTTCAAAAGCCTCGTCTTCTTGTTTTTCGGCTTCAGGTACCGCTGTCGGCTTCGCCATAGATGAAACCCGAAGCGGTTCGGGGTACGTCTTTCGCTCTTCCGATTTTTCGGTTATCTCTTTAGGACGGGCTGTAGCATCCATACGGATGGCTGATACGGGCATATGAGCGCTATTTTCGCGGAAGAAAGAGGAAATGGCGTCTGCCGCCCGTTCTTCCTGTTCCGTCGTGGATGCATCAGTTTGGGGGGTGGCCGTAAACGACACGGAAGAGAATGGAACGGGCGCGGGGGCTTCCGGCGCTTTGTTCGCGTTTATGCGGTGAATTTCCTTGTTCGCTTTTGCTGGAGCCGCGCTGTACGCAACCACAGCCTCCCACTCTGAAACCCGCATGGGTTCGCGCGAAGCGGTGGTAAGTACATCGCCTTCCTCAGGATTTTTATCTAATTTTGCGTTCTTCTGCTGTCTGCGTGTACCAAGCACCACAAACAGGTACACAAGTACAAGCACCAATACAACGGAAAAAACGATAGAGAGTACGGTCTGCCAATTTTTTAAAATACTAATCTGTGTATAAAGAAGGACGCTGATGCCGAGTCCAAGGAGTATCATGCAAATACTCCATATGCGAACCCGCCCGCGATGAATCAAAGAAATAACTCCGATCATCGCCAATGCGGTTACCACCAGTATGACGACCAACCAATCCAAACTGCCGATCTCCTTGTTGCTGTTGTTGCTAAGCCGGTAACCACAGGCCGGATGGGCGCCTAATGCGCATCAATTTCCATGGGTACAAATGACAAACATCCCATACAAATGATATATTAATATTATATGAACAGCTGTCATTTTTCAACTAAAAATGTTAAGAATATATGGCATTGTGGCGAAACGTGCTGATAATAGGGGAATCCGATCTATAAGCGTTGTTTTTATTATGCGTACTCACAGAGAACATCCGGCTTATGACGGCGCTTTTGCATTGACAGGCCTGTATTCCACCGGTATAATAAACAATCAAAAGCGATGAACGGGCGAGTAGCGCTGCATACGGCAAAAGAGAGAAGCGGTCACAGGCTGAAAGCCGCTTCAAGCAAGGTAGCGGCAGGAAGGACACCCGGGAGCGGCGCTGTAGACCCCGACAGGTTCGGGCAAGCTGCGACGTAACGCCTGCGTTAAAGGCGCAAAGTGGAGCTCTTAAGCTCAATCAGGGTGGCACCGCGGGTCTTCCGTCCCTCATATAGGGGATGGAAGGCCTTCTTCATCATATCCGGCGGATTGCCGGGTTATAGCAGGAGGGAAGCATATGGCGTTGCAGGCGCCCAAGGGCACGAAGGACGTGACCCCGCAGGACAGCTACAAATGGCACTTTATTGAAGGGCTTGTACGGGAGATCTGTGAAAAGTACGGCCTACGCGAAGCACGCACCCCCGTGATTGAGCATACGGAGCTGTTTTTGCGCGGCGTGGGGGATACCACGGATATCGTGCAGAAAGAGATGTACACGTTCGAGGACAAGGGCGGGCGCTCTATCACATTAAAGCCCGAAGGCACCGCCGGGGTTGTGCGCATGTTTGTGGAGCAGAAGCTTTTCGCAGAAGCTCAACCCACTAAAATGTATTATCTCTACTGCCCGGTGTTCCGCTATGAAAAGCCCCAGGCAGGCAGATTACGCGAGCATCATCAGTTCGGCGTGGAGATATTCGGCGCGCCCAAGGCAAGCGCGGATGCCGAATGCATCGGCATTGCGCTGGAGCTGTTTGAGCGTGTGGGCGTTAAAGATTTGAGCGTACACATCAACAGCATTGGCTGCCCGGAGTGCCGCCCAAACTATCACGCGGCGCTCAAGGATTATTTAAAAGAAAGCTATGACGCGCTTTGCGGGGACTGCAAGACGCGCTATGAAAAGAACCCGCTGCGGGTGCTCGATTGTAAAGTGCCCGGCTGTAAGGAGATTGCCGCGAAAGCACCGGTGATTTTGGATTATCTGTGTGAAGGCTGTCAGGCCCATATGGCGGAGCTCAAAGCGTGTTTAAACGCGATGGGCGTGGTTTATGAAATCGATCCCCATATCGTGAGAGGGCTTGATTATTACACCCGTACCGTGTTTGAGATCATTTCCACACATATCGGCTCGCAAGGCACGGTGTGCGGCGGCGGGCGGTACGACGGCCTTGTGGAGGAGATCGGCGGACCCTCTATGCCCGGGGTAGGATTTGGCATGGGCATGGAGCGGCTGTTGCTGGTGGCGGAAAATCAGGGTCTTCATATACCCGAGCCCGCGCCCTACGATATTTATATCGCAGGGATTGGAGAAGAAGCACGGATCAGGGGTTTCTCGCTTGCGTTCCAGCTACGGCGGCTTGGGTTTAAAGTGGAGTGCGACCACGTGGGCCGCAGCATTAAGGCGCAGTTTAAGTATGCGGATAAACTCTTGGCCCGCTTTGTGGCGGTGCTGGGCGAAAGCGAACTCAATGAAGGTAAAATCAAACTAAAGCGGATGGCAACGGGGGAAGAAACGTATGTATCCCTGACGGCGCAAGCCGTTGCCGATATGCTCAAATAACAGGAGAAGGTGGAATTAGCAATGAGCGAATTGCTGGGCGGCTGGAAAAGAACACAGTATTGCGCGCTTCTTGGTGAAGCGGAGGTCAATACGAACGTTACGTTGATGGGTTGGACGAATGCACGGCGGGATTTGGGCAAGCTGATATTCATTGCGCTGAGGGACCGTACGGGCATCATGCAGGTTACGTTTGACGAAAGCGAGCTTCCGGCGGAGCTGTTTGAAAAGGCGCAGAGCATCCGCGCGGAGTACGTGCTGGCGGTAAAGGGCACCCTTGTGCATCGTGCGCCGGATATGGTGAACGCTCGCATGCAGACGGGCGCGTTTGAAGTACGCGTACAGGATTTTAAAATTCTGGGCAAGTCCGAAACACCCCCCATCGAAATTGGGGACGATACCAAGACGAACGAGCAGATGCGCTTAAAGTATCGCTACCTGGACCTCCGCCGCCCCGCCATGCAGAAAAACCTGATGCTGCGGCACAAAATCGCGCACATCGCGCGGACATATTTTTCCGAGCAGGGTTTCTTGGAAATTGAAACGCCCATACTCACCAAGAGTACGCCCGAAGGCGCGCGGGATTATCTGGTGCCCAGCCGCGTACACCCCGGCAAGTTCTATGCCCTGCCGCAAAGCCCGCAGCAATTTAAGCAGCTTTTGATGCTTTCCGGCTACGACAGGTATATACAGATTGCCCGCTGCTTCCGCGACGAAGACCTTCGTGCGGATCGCCAGCCGGAATTTACGCAGATCGACCTTGAACTGTCCTTTGTGGAAGAGGACGACGTCATCGCCGTGAACGAAGGGTTCTTAAAGCGTATGTTTGCGGAGACCTTGGGCGTGGACATCAAGCTCCCGCTTCCCAGGCTCAAATATGCGGAGGCTATGGAGCGTTTTGGTTCGGACAAGCCGGATACCCGCTTTGGGCTGGAACTGCAGGACGTGAGCGATCTTGTCAAGGACGCCGGGTTCTCCGTGTTCACCGCCGCAATTGAAAACGGCGGCAGCGTGCGCTGCGTTGTGGTGCCGGGCGGAGCGGAAAAATTCTCCCGCAAGGAAATCGACTCTTTGGCAGAATACGTCAAGACCTATCAAGCCAAAGGTCTTGCATGGATGAACCTCAAGCCGGAGGGGATGCAATCCTCATTTGCGAAATTCCTCACGGAGGAAAGCATAAACGCGGTACTCGCCCACGTCGGCGCGAATACGGGGGACACCCTGTTCTTTGTGGCGGATAAAAACAGTGTGGTGTTCGCCTCCCTGGGCGCTTTGCGTCTGGAGCTTGCGCGCAGGCTGTCCTTGATCAAGCCCGATACCTACGACCTTTTGTGGGTAACGGATTTCCCGCTTTTAGAGTGGGATGAGGATGCGCAGCGCTTCTTTGCCATGCATCACCCGTTCACGCATCCCAAGGACGAGGATCTTGATAAGCTTGAAACCGACCCGGGAGCCGTGCGCGCAAAGGCATACGATATCGTATTGAACGGCACGGAACTTGGTGGAGGGTCTATCCGTATCCATTCCTCGGAATTGCAGGAGCGGATGTTCAAAGCGCTGGGCTTTACAAAGGAAGAAGCATGGAACCGTTTCGGGTTCCTGCTGGAGGCGTTCAAGTACGGCACACCCCCGCACGGCGGCCTGGCCTACGGGTTGGACCGGCTGGCGATGCTTTTGACCGGCTCCTCTTCCATACGAGATGTTATCGCGTTCCCCAAGGTGCAGACAGCGTCCTGCCTGATGACGGATTCGCCCGACGTTGTGGACGATAAGCAATTGAAGGAACTCCACATCAAACAGGACGTCGAATAATGCCGTTTGATATCCGGTTGCGCGGGTATGTTAGGAAGTGTGCTAAAACGCGTATGCTAAGGCTTGAGCCGCGCATGCTAATTGTGAAAGAAACTGACAGGAGGACAGAGACATGTCTGAAGATGTGCTGTATTTAACCAAGGAAACGTTTGACTCCACGCTTGCCTCTCCCGAGCCGGTGCTTGTGGATTTCTGGGCTACGTGGTGCGGGCCGTGCCGCATGGTAGGCCCCGTGATCGAGGAGCTGGCCTCCGATTATAAGGGCAAAGCCAAGGTCTGCAAGGTGGATGTGGATGAACAGCCCGAGATCGCGCAGCGCTTTCAGGTGATGACGATTCCCACCATCATGGTATTCAAGAACGGGCAGATCGTGGAGAAGGTAATCGGCGTAAAGCCCAAGACCGTGTTCGCACAGATGCTGGACAAGCAGCTTTCCTGACAATCGTATAGAGAGATACACAAAGGCAATGCGTATGCACGCATTGCCTTTTATAATTATGGCGTTTACTATACCCGAAGATCGTCAGCCTGGAACTGCGTGCGCCTTGCCACCATCCGGTTCCAGCGCATGACGCCGTTGTTGTGCAGTTCATCCTGCTTCTCCATGATTTTTGCCCATAGCTCTGTTACACGCAAACCGTCCCCATCCAAATCATCCCCGGCTTCTACGGTGAACAGACCCGACTTTTCAAAATGCCAGCGCCACCAATCCAGCGAGTGATAATAATAAAAATCCGGCCACCATTTGGAGGCCATTGCTTCGGGAACCTTTCCGCCAAACTCTGCACCCGGTCCCCATACCGCAAGACCAAATTGTCCGTCGGGCTTTAACAGGTGTGCCATATATTCGCTCAGGTAATTGTCCGCCGTGCCAAAGAATTGAAAGGAATTGACGCTGATGATGGCGTCAAAAAAACCTTTGGCGTAGGGTAGGGTGTGCGCCTCGCCACGGATAGGATACACAAGATGCCCGATGTTTGCGGCGCAAATGCGCTCCCAGTTATCGTCCGGGCTTATCCAAAGGTCGTTGGCGAATACGGTCACGCCAAATTCCCTGGCCAGAAAAATGGAGCTGAGCGCTTTGCCGCAGCCCATATCCAGCACCTTCATGCCAGGCTTTAATGTCATGACCATGGAAAGAGCCTCGGTAAGCCACAGGCACTGGCAGCCCATTTTATTTTCAAATATCCATTCTGGGTCATATTTTGCGGAAAGCGGATAGTTTCCATCTATGAGCAAATTCAATTTTTCCTGGTGGGTCATACGGCGCAATTCCTTTCTTTCAGCCATATGGCTAACATGCCTGCACCGTTGCAGGCGAGCAGGTACGGTCCGCTTCATTTATTCGTCAAGAGCAGCTCGAACAAAAATATAACTACTTTGTGTGATCAGATGCGTTTATGATACTGTATATTTCAGGAAAAAACAAGAAAGATAGGAATAGACGTTCTGATGCGCTGCCTCATTCAGGAATTCCCTTGACAATCTCAGCCGTTGCGGTATAATGATCAAGGTGTAAAGCGAAATGCCTTTACAGGAACGGCGGGGCTGTTTATGGAGCGCAACATCAAGCTTTCCATGCTGTTGTCCTATTATGGCGCGTTTTTAACGCAGCGCCAGCAGGAGCTACTTGCGCTTCATGTGGACGAAGATTATTCGCTGACAGAAATCGCCGAGCGGGAGAACATTTCCCGGCAGGGCGTACATGACGCCTTGCGCCGTGCGGAAACGCAGCTCTATGAAATGGAAACGCGCCTTGGCCTTGTGCGGCGGGTGAGACAAATGGAAGACGGGCTCCTTGCATTAAAAACGCAGGTTGAGCAGATGGAACTCGGCACTGTACAGCGGCAGGCGCTATTAGAGAAAATAGCCGACCTGCGCGGCATTTGGGAGGACGAACATGGCGTTTGAAGGGTTATCCGGAAAACTGCAAAACATATTCAGGAAATTGACTGGACGCGGCAAGCTCAATGAGAAGGACGTTCAGGAGGCCATGCGCGAAGTCAAACTCGCGCTGCTGGAAGCGGACGTCAACTTCCTCGTGGTAAAGCAATTTATCAAGGACGTCACGGCACGCGCAGTAGGCCAGGAGGTTTTAGAAAGCCTTACGCCCGGGCAGCACGTCATCAAGATCGTCAACGAAGAAATGACTCGCTTAATGGGTGGAACCAACGCCAAGCTGGAATACGGCTCAGTCACGCCTTCAGTCATTCTGATGGCGGGCCTGCAGGGTGCGGGCAAGACGACGATGTGCGGCAAGCTTGCGGCCTATATTAAAAAGAACCACGCGAAATCCCCGCTCCTTGTGGCATGCGATATTTACCGCCCGGCGGCAATCAAGCAATTGCAGGTGGTGGGCGAAAAAATAGGCATTCCCGTGTTTGAGCGCGGGCAGAATGACCCGGCGAAGACCGCCCAGGAAGCATTAGACTACGCGCGGCGCAACTTCCACGACGTTGTCATACTGGATACTGCGGGCCGCCTGCATATCGACGCGGATATGATGCAGGAACTGGTGCGCGTGAAGAACGTCGCGAAGCCTGCGGAAATTCTGCTGGTGGTGGACGCGATGACAGGGCAGGATGCCGTGAACGTCGCCAAAACGTTCAACGAGACGTTGGAACTGACCGGCGTCATTTTAACCAAGCTGGACGGCGATACAAGGGGTGGCGCGGCGCTTTCCGTGCGTTCGGTCACGGGCAAGCCCATCAAATTCTCCGGTATTGGAGAAAAGCTGACGGATATCGAGCCGTTCCATCCGGACCGCATGGCTTCCCGTATTCTCGGCATGGGGGATGTGCTTTCTTTTATAGAGAAAGCACAAGCAAACTTTGATGAAAAAAGGGCCGTGGAGCTTGCGGAAAAACTCCGTAAGGATGCCTTCACTTTAGAGGACTTCTTGGATCAGTTCCGCCAGATGAAAAGTATGGGCTCTATACAGGACATACTCGGCATGATGCCGGGGCTGGACGCAAGCAAGCTTGGCAATGTGGAAGTGGATGAAAAGCAAATGGCGCGCATGGAGGCGATTATACTCTCCATGACAAAGGCAGAGCGAGCCAACCCGGATATCCTCAACTTCAGCCGCCGCAAGCGCATTGCGAAGGGAAGCGGTACCACGCTGCAGGACGTCAACCGACTGCTAAATCAGTTTGAGACAACCCGGAAGATGATGAAGCAGTTTTCCGGCGGCAGAGGCAAAAAGGGCCGCATGCGCTTGCCCTTCCAGTTTTAGTACGAACTCGTTTGTAAACGAAATAGCTTTTATATCTAATTGTTGAAGCACGGTTTAGCCGTATTCATAAAGAAAAAACACACATATTTAGGAGGATACACAATGCTTAAGATCAGACTGCGCAGGATGGGCGCAAAGAAGGCACCTTTTTACCGCATCGTCGTTGCCGATTCCCGCGCCCCGCGTGACGGCGCTTTCGTTGAGGAAATCGGCTACTACAACCCCATCAGCAATCCCGCTCAGATCGTTGTAGAAAACGAAAAAGCTGCGGATTGGATGAAGAAGGGTGCACAGCCCACGGATACCGTGCGCGCGCTCCTCAAAAAGAGCGGCGCCATCCAATAAGGAGCGTAAACAATGGACGAACTGGTGAGATTTATCGCCCAAAACCTGGTGGATAAACCTGAGGAGGTCAAGGTGGTCGTCAAGGAAGGCGAAGAGGCCACCATTATCGAGCTTTCCGTAGCGCCTGACGATATGGGGCAGGTCATCGGCAAGCAGGGACGTATCGCAAAGGCCATCCGCACCGTGGTCAAGGCGGCGTCCGCCAGGGGAGACAAAAAGTATATCGTGGAAATCGTCTAATGGAATACTACCGCATCGCATGCATCGTACGCCCGCACGGCGTACAGGGCAACGTAAAGTTAGAGCCGCTTACGGATAACGTGAACCGCTTCCGTGGCCTTGATGAGGCATATCTGGAAACGGGCGGCCAGAGAACGCTAGTGAAGCTGAGCGGCATCGGCATTAACCCCGATGCCGTTACCCTCCATATAGAGGGGGTTGATACCCGTGAGCAGGCGGAACAGCTTCGCGGTGCGTACCTGTGCGTAGACAAAGCGCATGCCGTCAAGCTGCCGCCGGATACGTACTTTGTGGCGGATCTCATTGGCTGCACGGTGACGGATACGTCGGGCAAGGCGTATGGCCGTATTAAGGACGTGCTTGAAACAGGCGCAAACGATGTGTATGTGGTTGAGGGAGAATGCTCTATGCTGCTGCCTGCCCTCAAAAAAGTGCTCCATGAGGTGGATGTGGAACAAAAACGCATTGTATTGAACAGCGAGGTTATCGGGGAGGTCGCTCTGTTTGAGGATTGACGTGCTCACGCTCTTTCCAGAGATGTTTGCGGGCGTACTCAATGCTAGCATACTAAAGCGCGCTGCGGAAAACGGCCTCTTAACGGTGGATGTCCATGACATCCGCGACTATACGGACAACAAGCACCGCAAGGCGGATGATTATCCCTTTGGCGGCGGCGCGGGCCTGGTGATGATGGCGCAACCCATCTACGACTGTGTGGACGCGGTGTTGAGCGGCGCGAAAGCGCGGCGTATCCTGCTTTCCCCGCGCGGCAAAACCCTTACGCCGGAGTATGCGCAGGAGCTATCCCGGGAAGACCGCCTATTGCTGCTATGCGGGCATTATGAGGGCGTAGACGAGCGCGTAATGGATATCATGGACGAGGAAGTGTCCATAGGGGACTATGTTCTCACGGGTGGAGAGTTGCCCGCCATGGTATTGATTGATTGCCTGTCTCGCTTTATCCCGGGCGTGCTCGGGTGCAGCGCTTCGGCGGAGGAAGAATCATTCTCTGGCTCAGGGCTTCTGGAATACCCGCAATACACGCGCCCGGCAGATTTTCGTGGCAAAAAGGTGCCGGAAATCCTACTGAACGGCCACCACGCCAACATTGCCGCATGGCGAAAGGCGCAGGCTGTGATAAAGACACAGGCAACAAGACCGGAGCTTTTGCGGGGCCTAACGCTCAGCAAAGCGGAAAAAGCCGCTTTAGCGGAGCTGATGGCCGAAAATTCGGCGGAATATCAGGAATAATGGTTGCCATGTGCCATTCTTTGTGTTATACTAGCCAACGGAAAACGGGCGGTCCTCTGTTCGCAAGAAAACGGGCACGAACGTCTATGAAAAAGGAGTAAATTATGTCTGACATCATTCGTGAACTTGAAAAAGAACAACTTCGTACGGATCTGCCCAAGCTGCAGATCGGCGATACCGTCCGCGTATTCGTGAAGGTCGTGGAAGGCAACCGTGAGCGCCTGCAGAACTTTGAAGGCATTGTCATCAAAATGCAGGGCGGCGCAGTCCGCAAGAGCTTTACCGTACGCCGCGTATCCTACGGCGTAGGCGTGGAGAGGACGTTCCCGTACAACAGCCCCCGCATCGGCCGTATCGAGGTCGTCCGTCACGGTCAGGTCCGCCGCGCAAAGCTGTACTACCTGCGTGATCGCATCGGCAAGGCCGCCAAGGTTACCGAGCGCATTGAGGTTAAGAAGAGCGCGGAATAACAACCAGCAAAGAAAAGAACCCGACTGCACGCCGGAATTCCCGGCCGGGCGGCGGGTTTTTTTATACCATAGGAGAAAACGTTAGGAGAAAACGCATGGTCATACAATGGTATCCCGGTCATATGGCAAAAGCGCGCCGGATGTTAATCGAAAACCTCAAGCTCATAGACGTTGTAGTGGAGCTTGTGGATGCACGCGCGCCGCTTTCCACCGGCAATCCGGATTTTGATGACCTATTTGCAAATAAAAAACGCCTGCTTGTGCTCAATAAAAGCGATCTTGCGGACGCGAACATGACGCGCCGCTTTATTCAGCACTATTCAGAGCACGGCATTCCCGCCGTCCCGTTCGTATCCACCGGCGGAAACAAGAAGGCGATCATATCGCTCATTGAGGGTGCGGCTTCCGAAAGCGTGGAGAAGATGCGGCAAAAGGGTATTCAAAAAACAGTCCGCGTCATGATTGTTGGAATTCCCAATGTGGGAAAATCCACATTTATCAACCGCATTGCAGGAGAAGTGCGCGCAAAGACAGGGGACATGCCTGGCGTGACCCGCGGCAAGCAGTGGGTCAAAATCACGACGTACCTGGAACTAATGGATACGCCAGGCTTGCTTTGGCCGAAGCTTGATAACGAAAAATACGCCCAGCGCCTGGCGTTTTTGGGCTCCATCAAGGACGATATCATGGATACGGAGACGCTTGCGGGGCTGTTGTTGGCTACGCTCAGGCAAAAGTGCCCCGAAGCGCTGCAGGCCCGTTACCCCAAAGTGACGAAGGAGACCGAAGAGGACGCGCTGCTTCAGGCGGTCGCCCGAAGCCGGGGGTTCTTGCTGCCGGGGAACGAGGCAGATACCGAACGTGCAGCTCGTATTGTGCTGGATGAATTCCGCGCCGGGCGTATCGCACGCGTTACGCTGGACGACCCGGACGAGCCGGAGCAAACGGCAATTGAGCCGGAAACGGGGGGGAGGCCGCATGGCGAAGATCGCTGAGGCGGAACGCCTGTTTTTGATAACCGAAATTGAGCGCGGATTCTGGCAGCGGCCCGATATCGTGCTAGCGGGCATGGACGAGGTTGGGCGCGGCCCATTAGCCGGGCCGGTGGTTTCCGCCTGCGTGGTGCTGCCACCGCAGCCGTTTATCCAATACGTCAACGATTCAAAGAAGCTCACCGAAAAGCGACGCGAGCAGCTTGCTAAGGAGATTAAAGCGCTGTCTTCAGGGTACGCTTTGGGTTGGGTCTGGCCGGACGTAATTGATGAAATCAACATATTACAGGCCACAAAACGGGCGTTTGGGCTAGCATTTGAACACATGAGTATCCCGGTGACTGACGTGCTTGTAGACGCGCTGCAGGGGCTTGATATCCCCGCGCGCCAGCATCCGTTTATCCACGGGGATGCGAGGAGTTATTTGATTGCGGCGGCCTCCATTATCGCCAAGGTGGAACGGGACGCCTATATGATGGAACAGGATGCATTATACCCGCAGTACGGGTTTAGAAGCAACAAGGGTTACGGCACGCCCGAGCATATCGACGCATTGAAAGCGTACGGCCCTTGCCCCATCCACCGCCGCAGCTTTTTGAAGAAGCTGTTCGGGGAAGAACCGTATGGCGGATAAACGCGAGAAAGGCGCATACGGCGAAATGCTGGTCTTGGGGTACCTTGAACAAAAGGGGTACGCCCTGATCGCCCGTAACCACCGCATCGGGCGAGATGAGATCGACCTTATTATGCGGGACGGAGAACTGACCGTGTTTGTGGAGGTCAAAGCTCGATCATCTACGAACTACGGCCTAGCGTGCGAGGCGGTAGATAAACGCAAGCAGAGCCGCATGGTTCGCGCCGCGCTTTCGTATTTGCAGACACAGGCGGAAGAAACGAATGTACGGTTTGACGTGGCGGAAGTTGATTTGAATACCGGTACCGTTCGCCATATCGAAAACGCGTTTATGGCGGATGTGAAATACTAATGGAGAATATTAACGCATCCAAAGCGGCTAGGGTTTTCGATGCCGGGCAAGGAGCCTGAGTGAGACGTAGAAGCGCTACGTTGGGCGGAGGGCAACGCCGCCCCCGTGAAAAGACCCGCCGCGAATGTGGTAATGTTTGGAATTAATATTAAAGTTTTGCGGCCGTCTTTGCGGGCCGTTTCCTTTTATGCTATGATGAAAATGGAATGAACCCCCTTTTTTATCTTTATTTTGGAGCGCGTATGCTGAAAAGACGTTTGATTGCTCTTTCTATTCTGGCGATAGTATTGTTCGCAGCCATGCCCGTCCTTGCTCAGGATGGGGAAAACCTGCTTTATAACAGCGATTTTTCGGAGACTTCCGAGGATCAGAACCTGCCTTCCGGCTGGTATTATGAGGCATGGTTCCCTGAGGCCAGCGCGGCGTATTTCGAGCAGGACGGGAACTCCGGCCGTTATGTGGTGATTGAAAACCTGGAGCCGAACGATGCGCGCGTGAGCCAGCTTGTTGCTGTCGAGCCGGATACCTATTACCGCATCACCTGCGAGATTTTAGCGAACGGCATAGAAGGGGATGCGGGCGCGACCGTTTCGGTTACGGATACTTACGCCTCTTCGGAGCCTGTCTATCTGACGGATGGATTTACAAACGTAGAGCTTGTGGGCAGGACAGGCCCGGAACAGACGGAGCTTGTGCTTTCCCTGCGCGTCGGCGGTTATGGCGCGCTCTCTTCCGGCGTTGCGATGTTCCGCAACGTTTCCATGCAGGTGGAGCCTAACCCACCGGCGGACGCAGCTTCATTTGAGAAGCTCGATCCCAATAAGTATATAGGCAGCGAGTCCGAACCCCTCCCGTTTATGTTTCTGATTTGGATGGCCACTGCGATTATTGCGGGCTTGTTTGCGCTTTTATATCGAAAAACCATACGAGTTCCCTCCATGGCCGGGTTTACAGAGAACAGGCAGAGGCAGCAGATCCTTTTGATTATGGTTGCGGCATTCATGCTGCGTATAGCGTTTTCCATCATATTCATAGGCCACAGCACGGACCTTGCCTGCTTCTTGGGCTGGGCGGAAAATATGGTGGAAAACGGCCCCGGCGGCTTTTATTATAGCGGCATGTTCGCGGATTATCCGCCCGGATACATGTATGTGCTCTGGCTCATTGGCGGCGTAGGGAAGCTACTAAACGTACCGCAGGGCGGCGCGGCTATGGTGCTGATGATAAAGGCCCCCGCCATTGTGGCGGATCTGGTTTTTGCATACCTCATTTACCGTATTGCACGGAAGCTTCACGTTACGAACAGCCGCTCGCTGCTGCTGATGGCGGTTGTGGCATTCAACCCGGTGTTCGCGTTCATTTCTGGCGGTTGGGGGCAGATCGATTCGGTACTGACACTGTGCGTGCTCGGCGTACTTTGGCTGTTCCTCTCCGGGCGAAAAATCGCTGCGGGTGCGCTATTTGGCCTGGCCATATTGATGAAGCCGCAGGCGCTGATGTTCGGGCCGCTTCTTGCCGCGGCGTATTTTCTGGAATTCAACCGCGTCAACTGGAAGAAACAGTTGCTTACTACCGCGCTTTCCGTGCTTGCCGCAGTCGGCGTCATGTTGCTGCTTGCGCTGCCGTTTGGAAACGGGCAGGGGTTTGGCTGGCTAAAGGAAAAACTGCTAGGCACCGCCACTTCTTATCCGTACGCGAGCATTGAGGCGTTCAACCTGTTCGCGCTCATCGGCGGAAACTGGAAAAGCATTGCGGAAGTTCCCTTCGTACTTTCCTTCGAGGTCTGGGGCTATATCGGCATCGTTCTTTCGGTTGCCGCCGCCATATGGCTCTATGCGGCGGGAAACAAAAAAGAACAAAAAGGTATCCTGTTTTTAGCAGCCGCGTTTTTAATCTGTGCGCTGTTTACAATCGGCCTTTATATGCACGAGCGCTACATATTCCCGGCGCTGGTATTGCTGCTGCTTGCGGGCCTGTACTACAACGACAGGCGGCTCTATGTCGCTTTCTTCGGGTTCAGCGTTACGGTGCTGTTTAATGTCCTTTGTGCGTTTGTCATCGTGGACAACCAGGAATTGCGGCAGGGCGCGTATGAAACGATGACCAGGGTAGGTTCTTTCTTTAACGTTTTGATTTTTATATACCTGTGCTATGCGTCCTATGACATCGTGATTCGGGGCAACGTCAAAAAGACGGCGCTACTGGATGCCGTGCATGGGAAAAAAGCGGAGGAGCCCGAACAGTACTCCACCCCGGCACAGAACCTTCTAGCGCAGAAACCGTATGAAAGAAAGCTGCGCTTTGCAAAAAAGGATCAATTTTATTGCTGGGGTCTCACAATCGTATATGCCGCAATTGCGCTGTTCCAATTAGGGTCTCTCTTGGCGCCCGAAAGCGAATATGTCAGCACGCAGCCCGGGCAGCGTGTGACCCTTACGTTCGACGCGCCCGTCACAATATCTCAATACTGGATATTTGGCGGCATTGCGGAAGGAACGCTTCAGATGACCAGCGATGACGGCAGCGAAATCACATACGATCAGCGGTTCGACGACATGTTCCGCTGGCATCAGGAAGAGGCCAATCTCACCACTACGACTCTGGAACTGAAAAACTACACCGGGACGCTTGCCATACGCGAGCTTGCGTTCTTTGATGTAAACGGAAACCGTCTTGTTCCCAAAGCCATGGACGCAGACGCCTCGCCTTTGGTGGACGAACAGGATACCGTGCCGGATCACCCCTCAAGCTTCAACGGCATGTATTTTGACGAGCTGTACCACGCGCGCACGGCATATGAGCATTTTATGGGCCTTGAACCGTATGAAAACACGCATCCGCCGCTCGGCAAGGTGTTTATCATGCTGGGTATTGCAATTTTCGGCATGAACCCGTTCGGCTGGCGTATCGTCGGTACGCTTTTTGGCATAGGTATGGTGCCAATATTCTACATGTTCGGCAGGCGGCTGTTTAAAAACGCGGAGTACGCGCTGCTGGGCGCTACATTGTTTGCGTTTGACTTTATGCATTTTATGCAGACGCGCATCGCCACAATCGACGTCTATGCTGTATTCTTTATACTGCTCATGTACTACTACATGTACCAGTATTATTGCATGAGCTTTTATACGGACGGCCTGAAAGCAACGTTAAAACCCCTGGGGCTTGCGGGCGTATTCTTTGCCTTGGGTGCTGCATCCAAATGGATCTGCATTTACGCGGGCGGGGGCCTTGCCGTAATCCTGCTTCTCTCCTTTATCAAACGCTACCGGGAATACCGCGCGGCCGTTGCTTCCCATAACGTGGCGCTTGTGCAAAAAACAAAGGGATTTTCGAAGAATATTATAAAAACCCTGCTGTTCTGCTGCGTGTTCTTCATCGCCATTCCATTGATCGTCTACGTGCTTTCCTACCTACCCTACATGATCAGATTGGAGCGCTATGCGCTGGAGGATGTGTGGAGCTATCAGAAGTACATGTGGAATTACCACAGCACGCTCGACGCAACGCATCCGTACCAGTCCGCCTGGTGGCAGTGGCCGTTTACGTTCGTCCCCATGTGGTATTATCAGGGTACTGGTCTTCCGGATGGGCAATTTGCCACACTCACCGCTTCTGGAAATCCCGCGGTGTGGTGGGTGTGCACGGTGGGAACTGTCGCGTTGATCGTCAGCCGCGCCCTGCGCAGAACAAAGAGCGACCCCGGCATTACCGTCTTGTTTGTGGGGGCTGCGGCGAACTTCCTGCCCTGGGTGCTGGTAACGCGCTGCACGTTTATTTACCATTTCTTTGCAACCGTTCCGTTTATCGTGTTCTGCGGCGTGTTCCTGCTGCAGGGCTGGGAACGGAAGAACCCAAGCGTCAAGTGGGTGAAGTGGGCGTGGATGGCGGCGGCGGTCATATTATTCCTGCTGCTGTATCCAGGTCTTTCGGGCTTTGAAATCCCCATCGGTTATGCGCAACTCCTGAAATTCCTGCCAGGTGGCAACCTGATGTATGGAGCGTAATATGAAACGGTATTGGGAGCCTCTGAAGCAGTTTTTAAAATTCAACGTGGTGGGCATTCTGAACACCGCTATTGATCTTTTGGTATTTGCGCTTTTCAACAGTGTATTTAGCTTCGGGGACGCGCTGTCCAAGACCGTCTCTTACTCTTGCGGCGTACTGAACAGCTACCTGTGGAACAGCAGATGGACGTTCAAACAGGAGCAAAAGCGCACAAAAAAAGAGTTCTTGCTATTTATTCTTGTCAATCTTATTTCCTATGGTGCTTCGCTTGGCATTCTGTTCGTATGCAGGGAATGGTTCGGCATTGAAAACGGCACGCTGCGCAATCTTATTGCGACGCCGGTTGCGGTAGTCATTAATTTTCTTGGCAACAAGCTGTTCGTATTTCGAAAGGAACAAAAAGCGCAATAAGCCTAACTTTCTGACGATTAACCTTTAAAGGTGTTTGGATCAAATTCCCCACAGTATATCCGGTTTGCATGCGCGCCTAATTGACGCTAAAATGCCGCCATGAGCGGCATTTTAACCTACAGAAAACCCGCAGATAAAAGTCCTGTGGACTTTATCTGCGGCTTGAAATAGGGGGTAAGGGCTTGCTTTCCAGCATTCAAAGCTATGGACTCAACGGCATCTCCGGGTTTTCCGTGCAGGTTCAGGTGGATATCGCAAATGGTCTGCCTGCCTTTGAAACGGTCGGCCTGCCGGACGCTGCCGTGCGTGAATCCCGGGAGCGGGTGCGCGCCGCTATTAAGAACAGCGGCTTCGCGTTCCCGGTCAACCGCATCACCGTCAACCTGGCGCCTGCGGATCAGAAAAAGGAAGGCTCGGTATACGACCTTCCCATTGCGGTGGGGTTGCTGGAGGCGGCTGGGCAGATCCCTCCAGAAAAAACAAAGGATTTACTGTTTTTGGGCGAGCTTGGGCTCGACGGATCTGTCCGCGCGATAGACGGCGTACTGCCCATGGTGATCGACGCGTTTGCCCACGGCGCAAAGAGCATCGTGCTGCCCGAAGGGAACGCGGAGGAGGCCGCCTATATTACCGGGGCTGAAGTGCTTCCCGTCAAGACGCTGCGGCAGGCGGTGGAATGTTTGAGGGGCGACGCGCCGTTTCAGGTATATCCCGAAAAGGCGTGGGACGTAATGAGTGTCGTCCATTCGGCCGACTTTTCCGAAATTAAGGGCCAGCAGAGCGCCAAACGTGCGGCGGAAATCGCCGTAGCGGGCGGGCACAACCTTCTCATGATCGGTACGCCCGGCTCCGGCAAGACCATGCTGGCGCGCAGCATCCCATCAATATTGCCTGATCTAACGTTTGAAGAAGCGCTGGAAATCACAAAAATACACTCTGTCGTGGGTAATACGCGCGAATGCGGCGGCATCATCAAGGAGCGCCCGTTCCGCTCCCCGCATCACGGCGCTTCCGCCGCAGCATTGATCGGCGGCGGCCAGCGTGCGCTACCGGGCGAAATCAGCCTGGCGCATTACGGCGTGCTCTTTTTGGACGAGCTGCCGGAATTTAGAAAAGACGTTTTGGAAGCGTTACGCCAGCCGCTGGAGGACGGCGTCGTCACCATCACGCGGGCGACCGCCAATGCCACGTACCCAGCGGACTTCATGCTTGTCGCCGCCATGAACCCCTGCCCGTGCGGCAACTACGGTTCCCGCATTTCGCCCTGCCGCTGTACGCCGTTTGAGATACAGCGTTACCAGGGTAAAATTTCCGGGCCACTGTTGGACCGCATCGACATCAACGTAGAAATGTCCGAGGTCGGCTATTCCGATATTGCAAGCAAGTCATCCGGTGAACATTCCGCCACCATCCGCGCCCGTGTCAACCGCGCAAGGAATATCCAGCGCGAACGCTATCAAAAAGAGGGCATATACTTTAACGCCCAGCTTCCCAACCGGCTATTAAAAACCTACTGCGCGCTCGACGCAAATTCGGAGGCCATGCTTAAGCAGGCGTTCTCTTCCCTGAGATTAAGCGCCCGCGCCTACAACCGTATACTAAAGGTCGCGCGCACAATTGCCGATATTGAAGGGGAGGCTCATATTCTGAGCGCGCATATCGCGGAGGCAATCCAATACCGCAGCCTGGATTCCCACAATTTCGGAGGTTAATATGAAGACCCATACGCGGGAGGAAGCGCTTTGCTTGTGGCTGCATCACGCAACGGGGGCGCATGCGCTGCTGTTTTCGCAGCTGATGGCACGTTACCGCACGCCGCTTAAAGTGTATGAGCTTGCGCAAAATGGAACGGCATCCGCATTTACGCAGTGGGGGCAGGCGTTTGCAGGTAAACTGTGCGCATTGGCGCATGAAGAAGAGGTTGAACGTCACATCCTGTGGTTAAAAGAAAACAAAACGGAGATTGTGTCGTTATTTTCAGAGCAATACCCGCCGCTGTTAAAGGAAATCCGCCATCCGCCCGCAGTGCTGTATATTCGGGGCAGGCTACCTCAAGAAATCCCGCTTCCCATCGCGATGGTCGGAATGCGCAAGCACACCGCGTACGGCGAGGCGGTAGCGCTACATTTTGGGCAGGAGCTTGCAAAACATGGCGCAACGGTGGTTTCCGGCATGGCAGCGGGGATTGACGGCGCTGCACATGTGGGAGCGCTGCGGTGTGAGGAAGCGGAATTTCCTACGCTTGCGGTACTAGGCAGCGGTATAGATGTGATCTATCCAAGTTCCAACGCAAGGCTCTATTATGAAATCATAGAGCGCGGCGCGGTGGTATCGGAATTTTTGCCCGGCACAAGGCCGAACAGGGAAAACTTCCCCATCCGTAACCGCGTCATCAGCGGGCTTTCCCGTGGCATCGTGGTGGTGGAGGCGGCAAGCAGGAGCGGAACGACAATCACCGCCAACCATGCGCTGGATCAAAACCGCGACCTGTTCGCGGTTCCCGGCCGGATTACGGATGAAAGCAGCGTGGGGCCGAACGGGATGATCCAGCGTGGGGAGGCAAAGCCCGTATTTTGCGCCATGGATGTCCTGTGCGAATACGGTGTCACTGGCGAAGCGCCAAAAGCGGCGGAAGCGCCCGATACTTCAGGCCTGACGCAGGCGCAACTGCAGGTGGTGGACCTGTTAAAACAAGGCGAAAAGAGCGCGGACGAAATATGCGAACTCTTGTCGATGTCCGTCTCCGAGGTAAATTCAACCTTGACATCATTACAGTTTTCGGGAATAATTAAGCAGTTACCGGGCAGAGTATTCGGTCTTTAGACAATTTTGCCCGAAACGGAGGATTAGAATGGCAGATACCCTGGTTATCGTAGAGTCGCCAGCAAAGGCAAAAACGATAGAGAAATTTTTAGGAAAGAATTTTAAGGTGCTCGCGTCCAACGGCCACGTGCGGGATTTACCCAAGAGCCAGCTTGGCGTGGATGTGGAGCATAGCTTTGCCCCCAAATATATCACGCTGCGCGGCAGGGGGGAGGTATTGGATCGTATTCGCCGGGAAGCGAAAAACGCGAAAAAGATCTACCTCGCAACCGACCCTGACCGTGAAGGCGAGGCTATTTCCTGGCATCTGGCACAGATATTAAAGCTGGATGAGACGTCCAAATGTCGAATCGTGTTCAATGAAATTACGTCCACCGCCGTGAAGAGTTCCTTAAAGAATGCACGCTCGGTGGACCTTCGTTTGGTCGATGCGCAGCAGGCGCGCCGCATATTGGACCGGTTTGTGGGGTACAAAATCAGCCCCATACTCTGGGCCAAAGTAAGAAAAGGGCTTTCCGCAGGGCGCGTGCAGTCCGTCGCCACCCGCATCATATGCGACCGCGAACAGGAAATTATGGACTTTACCGCCGAGGAATACTGGACCATTGAAGTCCAGCTTTCCGAAAAGCGCGGCAAAAAAACATTCGAAGCAAAATTCTATGGCTTTGACGGGAAAAAGGCTGATATCCCAAACAAGGAAGCAGCGGACGAAATATTAAAGCGCATCGATAAGGCTGAATTCAAGGCCACGGACGTAAAGATCGGTCAAAAGACCCGGCATGCGGCGCCGCCCTTTACCACCAGCAGCTTGCAGCAGGAAGCATCGAGAAAGCTTGGATTTACCACCAAGCGCACCATGCTTGTGGCGCAGCAGCTGTATGAAGGCGTGGAACTGCAGGGAAAGGGCGCAACCGGCCTTGTGACCTACATCCGTACCGATTCCGTGCGCGTTGCCCAGGAAGCGCAGGTGCACGCCAAGGAACATATCCTTTCTTCCTACGGCGCCCAGTACGTACCGGAAAAGCCCAATATTTACAAGGGACGCGCGGGTGCACAGGACGCGCACGAGGCGATACGCCCCACGGATTTAAAAAATACTCCCGCGACGGTCAAGGCTTCGCTCACAAACGATCAGTATAAACTATACAAGCTCGTATACGAACGCTTCCTGGCCAGCCAGATGACCGAGGCGCGTTTTGAAACGAATACCGTCACCATCGACGCGAACGGATGCACGTTCCGCGCGGTGGGCGTACGCACGTTGTTTGACGGGTTTACCGTCATCTACACCGAAAGCCGGGACGACGCGCAGGAGAGGGAAGTTACCCTGCCGCAGATTGCCACAGGCGATACCTTCTTATTAAAGAATGTGGACAGCGAGCAGCGCTTCACGCAGCCGCCACCGCGCTTTACGGAAGCGTCACTGGTGCGCGCTTTGGAAGAAAAGGGCATTGGTCGCCCCAGCACGTATTCGCCCACCATTTCCACCATCATCGAGCGCGGCTATGTCATGCGGGAAAAGAAGCTATTGATCCCCACTGAGCTTGGCTTTGTAGTAACGCAGCTGATGAAGGAGAATTTTCAGGATATCGTGGACGTCGCATTCACGGCGGATATGGAAGAAAAGCTCGACCATGTGGAAGAAGGGACCGCCCAGGGTGAGGATGTGCTGCGCGAATTCTATACGCCTTTTATAAAGACGGTGGAAAAGGCGTCCGAAAGCATTGAAAAGGTCGTCATACCCGATGAGGTATCGGATATTCCCTGTGAAAAGTGCGGCTCCATGATGGTGTATAAAATGGGGCGCTTCGGGAAGTTTTTAGCCTGCCCCAATTTCCCGGAATGCCGGAACACCAAGCCGATCTTAGAAAAAATCGATATCCCGTGCCCGCAGTGCGGTAACGCCCTCATTAAGCGCAAAACAAAGCGCGGCAAGGCCTTCTTCGGCTGCGAAAAGTACCCGGAGTGCAGCTTTGTCTCCTGGGATAAGCCGGTCAAAGAGCAATGCCCCAAATGTAGCTCTATGATGGTGCAAAAGGCAAGCCCCAAGGGCAGCTATATTGCCTGCACCAACAAGGACTGCGGTCATATCTTGCGCAACAGGAAGGATAAGGACGATGCCGAGTAAGCATAGCGCCGTCGTCATTGGCGCGGGGCTTGCAGGGTGCGAGGCGGCGTATCAGCTTGCCGAGCGGGGGATATCGGTCAATCTGTATGAAATGAAGCCCGTCAATCGTTCGCCCGCCCATGCGAGTGACGCGTTCGCGGAGCTTGTCTGCTCCAATTCCCTCCGGTCGGACCGGCTGCAAAATGCCGTTGGCCTGTTAAAGGAGGAATTAAGGCGCTTAGGCTCGCTGATTTTAAAGGCTGCGGATTCTACGCGCGTACCTGCGGGCGGCGCGCTTGCGGTGGACCGGGCCGGATTCTCGGAATATATCACAAACGTTATAAAGAAGCATCCCAATATTACAGTTGTCACAGGAGAAGTAACATCCCTGCCCGAGCCGCCGGCCATCATCGCGACTGGCCCGCTCACTGCAGGGCCTTTGTTTTCTGCCATCGAGGAGTGTTTGGGCGCGAGCCTGCATTTTTATGACGCGGCTGCTCCCGTACTTTTTACGGATTCGCTCGACTATAACACCGTATTTCGCGCCTCCCGTTATGAACGTGGGGAGGATTATTTGAATTGCCCCATGACCCGGGAGGAATATTTTGCGTTCTATCACGCGCTATTAACTGCACAAACGGTCGAACTGCATGCATTTGAAACGCCGCGCGTGTTTGAAGGCTGCATGCCGGTGGAGGTCATGGCCAAACGCGGTGAAAAGACGCTCGCGTTCGGGCCATTGAAGCCTGTAGGGCTTATCGATCCCCGAGGCGATGGAAAAAGGCCATATGCTGTGGTGCAGCTCCGGCAGGACGACGCGGCTGGTACGCTCTATAACATGGTGGGGTTCCAGACCAACCTCACGTTTGCCGAACAGCGACGCGTGTTTCGCATGATTCCGGGCTTGCAGAATGCAGAGTTCGCGCGCTACGGCGTGATGCACCGAAACACGTTTTTGCGTTCGCCCGGCTTACTCGGCTGGGATTATCAGGTCAAAACCCGGCCCGGCCTGTATTTTGCGGGCCAGATCACGGGAGTGGAAGGATATGTCGAGTCCGCTTCCAGCGGTTTTGTAGCGGCCGTTAACCTGGCAAACCGGCTAAATGGGTACGCACCGCTTGATTTCACAAGGGAAACGGCCATCGGCGCGCTTGCGCATTATGTGAGCGAATACGCGGGTGGCGATTTCCAGCCCATGAACGTCACCTACGGCATAATGGAGCCGATACCCGACGCGCCGCGCAACAAGGCAGAGCGGTATGAAAAAATGGCGGAGCGCGCCCTTGCAATCGTGGATAATATGCAAAAGAAATGTTAATGTTTCAGGCCTTTTTGGTTTACGCATTTTAAATATGATATGATAAAATCGGATTAACGCATTGATGGCATAGCGCGGCATATGCCGCCGTATGGTATCATCAGGGCGTATTGTGTTTAGAATTAAAAATGTGTAACAGGCCGAAAGGATTAAAACATGGAACTTGAAGGCACAACGATACTTGCCGTACGGCGCAACGGCGTATGCGCGATAGCGGGGGACGGGCAGGTCACGCTGGAAAAATCCGTCGTTATGAAAAGTACCGCCAAAAAGGTACGCAGGCTCCACCACGGCAAGGTGGTGGTAGGCTTCGCGGGCTCGGTGGCGGATGCATTTTCACTCTGCGAGCGGTTTGAAGCGAAGCTCGAACAATATGGCGGCGGGCTAACGCGCGCGGCAGTTTCTTTGGCGCAGGAATGGCGCAGCGATAAGGCGTTGAGGCAATTGCAGGCGCTGTTGCTCGTGGCGGATAAGGATGAGCTGCTCGTTATATCCGGCACAGGCGAGGTGATCGACCCAGACGACGGCATTGCAGCCATCGGCTCGGGCGGCATGTACGCGCTTGCGGCTGCCAAGGCGCTCAAAGAAAATACGGAGCTTTCCGCGCGTGAGATCGCGGAGCGCGCGCTCAAAATCGCGGGCGACATCTGCGTATATACCAACGGCAACATCACGGTGGAGGAGGTATAACGCAATGCTGACGCCCAAACAGATCGTAGAGGCTTTGGACAAATATATTGTTGGTCAAAATAAGGCAAAGAGGGCGGTGGCGATCGCATTGCGCAACCGCTACCGCAGGAGCTTGCTATCCCCCGAACTGCGGGAAGAAATCACGCCGAAAAACATCATCATGATGGGGCCCACGGGCGTGGGCAAGACGGAGATCGCAAGACGTCTGGCGAAGCTTGTGGAAGCGCCTTTTGTAAAGGTGGAGGCTACCAAGTTTACGGAAGTCGGCTACGTGGGCCGCGATGTAGATTCCATGGTGCGCGATCTTGTGGAAGCTTCCATCCGCCTGTGCAAGTCAAAACGTATGGAAGCTGTTCGCATGATGGCGGAAGCCGCGGCCGAACAGCGCCTTGTTGACCTTCTTGTGCCGCTGCGCAAACACGAAGCGTCTCCTCCGCAGAACCCGCTGCAATTGCTTTTAGGCGCGGGCCAGCCTCAGGAACCGCAAATGACGGACGAAGAAAAACGCACGCATTTTTCCCGCAGGGAAACGGTGCTTGCGCAGCTTCGTGCCGGACGGCTGGAAGAAGAGATCGTGGAAGTAGAGGTGGAGGAACGAAACCCCGGTAGCGACGCCATGATCGCCATGGGCATTGACTTGAACCTCAACGACATGATCGGCGGCATACTGCCCAGTAAGAAAAAGCATCGCAAAGTGCCAGTTAAGGAAGCCCGGCGCATATTGGTGCAGGAAGAATCCGACAAGCTCATTGATATGGATGAGGTCATACGCGAGGCCGTGGAGAAGGCCGAGCAGGACGGCATCATATTTATAGATGAAATCGATAAAATCGCGGGCGCGCGCGCCGCATCTTCCGGAGGACCTGACGTCTCGCGTGAGGGCGTGCAGCGCGACATACTACCCATTGTGGAAGGCTCCACCGTCAACACGAAGTATGGCCCGGTGAAGACCGATTACATGCTCTTTATCGCCGCGGGCGCGTTCCATGTGGCCAAGGTTTCGGATCTTATTCCGGAGCTACAGGGGCGTTTCCCCATCCGCGTGGAACTAAGCGCGCTTACGCAGGAGGATTACAAGCGCATCCTCACGCAGCCGGAAAACGCCATCACCAAGCAGTATGCGGCGCTTCTTTCGGCCGATCACCTGATGCTCAATTTCACGGAGGACGCGCTTGATACCGTAGCGAAGTACGCCTATCTTGCGAACGAAAACACAGAGAACATCGGGGCGAGGCGGTTGCACACCATTATGGAGCTTCTTCTGGAGGATATTTCATTCCGTGCGGGCGGGGAGTACCCCGACCTTGAGCTGACCATAGATGGTCCCTATGTGAAAGAACGCATGGCGGACAGCTATGTGGACGAAGATCTCCGCAAATATATACTATAAGTAGCTGACCTACGATAGTCCACAGGACTTAATTGGCGGAACCATAGAACTAAGGAGGAACCATGAGAACGCGATGGATTCTAGCGGCGCTTGTCTGCCTGCAGCTGACTTTCCTTGGCTGCGCGGCAAACGTGGAAAACGCCGCCCCAATCCAGCCGAATACCGAAGAAAGGGCGGATAACGCGCTGGAGCTACCGCTAAGCACCGCCCCCTCTTTTGAAGCGGCGCCAATAGCCGCGCATCCAACCCCGGTGGCAACACCTGCTTCGGTCCAGTCCCCCGCTCCAAGCGTCAGCCCCACGCCTTCCGCCACGCCGGAACCCACGCAAAAGCCCACCCCGGCACCTACGCCCGAATATGACCTTGAGAACATCAAGGACACGGAAGGATATATCAAAGGGCATGAGATCAACGTGCGCAGAGGCCCCGGAACCGAGTATGGGAAAAAGGGAGAGATCGATTATCACACCGTCGTTACCATCACCGCCAAGACAGACGAGTGGTATCAGATTGAAACGGATGATATCGAAGGCTTTGTTCTCAAGGAATTCGTAGGCGTGGGCGCTATCCCGACTCCTACCCCAACGCCCAAGAAAACGCCGAAACCCACCCCTAAGCCGACTCCCGAACCGGAGGAAGAAGAAGAGCCGGAAAGAACGCCGGAGCCGGAGGTTGAAAACGGCGGGGAAGGCGACTATACGGAGGATGAAATTTATCTTGCCGCCAAGCTCATCTATGCGGAAGGAAAGAACCAATCAGAAGAGAGCTTCCTGGCGATGGCGAGTGTACTCTATAACCGCTGCAACTCAAATAGGTTCGGCGGTTCCGTGGAACGCGAGGTTTACCGGAGCGGGCAGTTTTCCGTTGTAAAATACAGCAGCTTTGAGGGCCTCGTACCCAGCAGCGCAGCGCTTAGGGCGGTGGAAGAAGTGTTCAATGGCGGCAACCGGACCATCCCGGCGGGCGTCATGTACTTCCGATCCGCGTCATCGGGGAAGTACTGGTCCTCCTCCCGTGAATTTTATAAGACGATCGGCGGAAACAATTATTATTATTAAAAGTTAGCAAAAAATTGACAATGCCCGGCTTAGAAATTCCTTGCATTTGTCAGGGCGCTTTGCTATAATGCACAAGGTATGACACACCCTTGCCGATTTGCGGGCTCCTTCCCTTAATGGGTTGCCCGCGGAAAAGACGCGAGGGGAGGAGATTAAAGGAGGTTTATTTATGTCCGTCATTTCCATGAAGCAACTGTTGGAGGCCGGTGTACATTTCGGCCACCAGACCCGCCGTTGGAACCCCAAGATGAAGGAATACATCTTCACCGAGCGCAACGGCATCTACATCATCGATCTTCAGAAAACCGTCAAGAAAATCGAAGAAGCCTACTATTTTGTGCGCGATCTCGCCATGGAAGGCAAGACCGTTCTGTTTGTGGGCACCAAAAAGCAGGCGCAGGAATCCATTGAACAGGAAGCCGCCCGCTGCGGTATGTACTTTGTCAACCAGCGCTGGCTGGGCGGGATGCTGACCAACTTCAAGACCATTCAGGGCCGTATCGGCAAGCTCCGCAAGATCGAGCAGATGGAAGCCAACGGTCAGTTTGAGCTGCTGCCCAAGAAGGAAGTCATCAAGCTCCTTGCCGAAAAGGAAAAGCTTGAAAAGAACCTTGGCGGCATCAAGGACATGAAGAAGCTCCCCGGCGCGCTGTTCGTGGTGGACCCCCGCAAAGAGCACATCGCCGTGATGGAAGCGCGTACGTTGGGCATCCCCATCGTCGCCATCGTGGACACCAATTGCGATCCGGATGAAGCGGATTATGTCATTCCCGGAAACGACGACGCCATCCGCGCTGTCAAGCTCATCGCCTCCAAGATCGCGGACGCGGTGCTTGAAGGCCACCAGGGCGAGCAGATGGAAGACGAAAAGGTCGCCGAAGCAGAATAAGCCTGTTGATGGGGAGGCCGGAACAGGCTTCCCCATTTTTTGATGAAAACAAACAACTACATGGGAGGAATCGATATGTTTACCGCAAAAGATGTAATGACCCTGCGCGAACTGACCGGCGCCGGCATGATGGATTGCAAGAAGGCGCTTACCGAGTGCAACGGAGACATGGAAAAAGCCAAGGACTTCCTGCGTGAAAAGGGCCTGGCGGCTGCCGCCAAGAAGGCCGGGCGCATTGCCGCAGAAGGTATTGTGGATAGCTACATCCACTTGGGCGGAAAAATCGGCGTGCTCGTAGAAGTCAACTGCGAGACGGACTTCGTTGCGAAGACCGACGCGTTTAAGGCTTTTGTTCACAATGTTGCCATGCAGATAGCGGCTGCCAAGCCCATCTATATCAGCAAGGACGAAGTGCCGCAGGATGAGATTGAGAAGGAAAAGGAAATCCTCCGCGCCCAGGCCAAGAACGAGCCCAAGCCCAAGCCGGACGCCATTATCGAAAAGATGGTCGAGGGTCGTATCGAAAAGTACTACAAAGAGGTTTGCCTGCTCGAGCAGCCCTACGTGAAGGATCAGGATATCACTGTCGGCCAGATGCTCAGCGAAGCTACCGCGAAAATTGGCGAAAAGATCAGCGTCCGCCGTTTTGCCCGCTATGAGATGGGCGAAGGTCTCCAGAAGCGCGAGGATAATTTCGCTGAAGAAGTTATGGGTATGGGCCAGGTCAATAAATAACTGATGAAAAAGGGACGCTTTTTGGCGTTCCTTTTTTTCATGTCTCCATATTCTGGTTATACGGCAAGAAACAAGGATGGAAAAGAGGGTCAGCATGTATCAGCGCGTTGTTTTAAAACTAAGCGGGGAAGCGATGAGTTCCGGCCGGGAGCCCATGAGCTTTGACGTAATGGAAGAGACCGCGAAGCAGCTTGCAAAGGTATCTTCTTTGGGCGTGCAGCTTGGCGTGGTGTTTGGCGGAGGCAATATCTGGCGCGGCCGCAGTTCCGGCGAAATGGACCGCAACCGGGCGGACCATATGGGAATGCTTGCCACGGCCATCAATGCCATCGCGATGCAGGATCTCGTACTTAAGCTGAATGTTCCCTGTACGGTGCTTTCGGCTGTGGAAATGCCCCGCTTCTGCGAAACCTACACATCGCGCCGTGCCCAGGAATTGCTGCAAAAAGGCCACGTGCTGTTGTTTGCTTGCGGCACGGGGCACCCATATTTCAGCACCGATACCGCTGCGGCGCTGCGCGCTGCCGAGCTAAACGCCGAGGCGCTCCTTTTAGCCAAGAATATCGATGCGGTCTATTCTGCCGACCCAAAGGTGGATCAAAATGCCATACGCTATACAAGGCTTACGTATCGGCAAGTGATTGAAAACAACCTGCAGGCGACTGACTTAACGGCGGTAACATTGTGTAAAGAGCAAAATATCCCCATACTCGCGTTTGGCATGAAGGAAGATAACAGCATACTCCGTGCCGTGCGCAAAGAGGAAATCGGCACACTGATCAGCCGGTAAAAGCGGCATAGTTTATCAAGGCTTTTATCTGGGACACCGAGGCTTAGATAAATCAGGCTTGTTTCGTCGGGAGTATTCAAGTAAAATAGGAGCGTACCGGGTGTTTGATCCCGGGTGCTTACGGATGCAAAGGAGGAATACATATGGCCAACGAAGTAATTGATAACGCAAAAGAGCGTATGGGGAAGACCATTTCCGTCCTCAAGCATGAACTCGCAAGCCTGCGCGCCGGGCGTGCGAACGCACAGGTCCTTGACCGCGTGCTGGTGGACTATTACGGCACGCCTACCCCGATCAACCAGTTGGGCAACATCGCTTCGCCCGAACCCAGGCTTCTTACCATATCTGTCTGGGATACCAAGGCGATCAGCGCGGTGGAAAAAGCCATCCAGAAATCCGATATCGGCATAAACCCGTCTAACGACGGCAAAATGATCCGCCTTGTGTTCCCCGAACTTACCGAGGAGCGCCGCAAGGAGCTTGTGAAGGTTGTACGCAAAAAGGGCGAAGACGCGAAGGTTGCCATTCGTTCCATTCGCCGCGATGCGAACGAGCATATTAAGAAGCTCCGCAAAGACAGCGAGATCACTGAAGACGATCAGAAGAACCTTGAGGATAAGACGCAGAAGATGACGGACGATATCATAAAGGATATTGAGCGCATCATAGCGGACAAGGAAAAGGAGATACTTGAGGTTTGAAGAGCGTCCTTGGTCTGGAGCTCTCCGCCGCCATAGCCATCCTTGAAAGCGAGGGATATGCGGTTACCGTTATGGAGGTTTCCAGCAAAAAAGGCGTTTCCGGGAACGAGCGCCGTGTCATACGGGAGCGCACGCTGGATGTTGAGCCCGGGATACCCAAACGCATATGCTTGACATACGCCGTGTTCCAAACGGATGTCATCCAATCATAGCTTTTAGACATATGCAAAGCGCCAAAACCGCTTTGCATTTGTTTCAAATGGAAGGTAGTGCGGACCGTAATCCGATAGCTGCGGTTCCGCTGTTCCAATGTACGGTATAGCGGAGAGCCGTAGTTCGTTCGTAACGGTATCCGTTGTTCCAAGTAGGAAGGAGTCACAATGACATACACCGCCCGGGAGTTTCAGGCGATGGGGCTTGCACAAAACCTGCCAGAACACGTCGCCATTATTATGGACGGGAACGGCAGGTGGGCGCAGCAGCGCGCTCTGCCGCGTGTGGCGGGACATCGAGCGGGCATGGACCGGCTTCGGGGCGTCATTACCGCGTCTTCCGACTTAGGAATTACAGCGCTTTCTCTCTACGCGTTCTCCACGGAGAACTGGAAACGGCCAGCTGAGGAAGTTGGCGCGCTTTGCTCCCTGCTGGTGGAGTATTTCAAAAAAGAGATCGACGCGCTGCACAAAAACCGTGTTTGCATCCGCGCTTTGGGCGAGCTTGCGCCTTTTCCGGAGGCGGTGCGAAACGCGGTGACAGAAGCCATGCACAAAACGCGGGATAATACAGGCCTTAAGCTCAATATTGCGCTCAATTACGGCGCGCAGGACGAACTTTTGCGTGCCTGCAAAAGCATCGCGAAAGCGGTGGAGAGGGGCAGCATCACCACGGACGGGATTGATGCAACTATGCTTGAGAACGCCCTCGATACCCGTGGGCTGCCTCCGGTGGATCTTCTGATCAGGACCGGCGGGGACCAGCGTCTTTCTAATTTCTTGCTGTATCAGGCCGCCTATGCGGAGCTGATGTTTGTAGCGGAATATTTTCCGGATTTTTCGGATGATCGTTATTTAAACGCGTTGGGAGAATTCTCACGCAGGGTGCGCCGCTTTGGCGGGCTGTAGAAAGGGGCGCGTATGGTAAAACGCATAGTCGTCGGCCTTTTGCTTTGCCTTCTGGTGGCCGCAATGCTCTATTTGGGCAACACTGTGGAGGCGATTGTATTTACGCTGGGCGCAATTCTGGCGGTGCACGAACTGGAACAGGCTATCAAAAAAAACGGCTTTGTTCCGTTCATGGCCCCCGCCTATATCTTTGCTGCACTTTATGCGTTCTTTGCCTATCGGCTTACGCTTTTGTTCGTTATTATGCTTTGGCTGGCCTGTGTGCTGGCCATTATATGTGAGCGCATCCTGAACCGGAAAAGAAAAACTGAGGAAACATTTCTTTCTCTCGCCGCGTTTGCGTATCCGCTGCCGTTTTTTGCAGTATTGTTTTTGCTGGCGATCTCATTTGGGAGCGAGCGCGGCATTTCCGCGCTGCTTCTTGCGTTTGCGTGTCCTCTGGTGGGGGATTCGTTTGCGTTTTTTATCGGAACATTCTTTGGCAAGCATAAGTTATGCCCCGAGATCAGCCCTAAGAAGACAGTGGAAGGCAGCATCGCTTCCATATTTGGCAGTATAGCCGGGGCAGTGGCAATATACTTTTTACAGCCGCTCTGGGGCGTCGTTCTTCCGCTCTGGCCCTTACTGGCTTTGGGCCTTGTCTGTGGATTCCTGGGCCAGATTGGGGATTTGTTTGCCTCCGTTTTAAAACGCTGGGCCAATATCAAGGATTTTGGCTCTATTTTTCCCGGGCATGGTGGCATGCTGGACCGTGTGGACAGCGTACTTTTGTGCGCGCCCGCGGTATATATATGTTTTTATCTTTTGTAGGGGAGTACACGGCGACATCGCCGTATCGATTGCATGAAGAAAAATGTGGTTGTGTTAGGCAGCACCGGCTCGATCGGCACGCAGACACTGGATGTACTGCGCGCATTGAACGAGGAATTCTCGCTGCTTGCGATTTCGGCGGCAAAGAATGTTGACCTGTTAACAAAGCAGGCACGCGCTTTTTTGCCCCGGTACGTCGGCATTTCAGAAGAAACGCTGGCGCATACGCTCAAAAACAGCCTTCCTACCACATGCAGGCTTGAGGCGGGGAAGGACGTGAATTGTGCCTTCGCTGCTCTGCCGGAAGCGGATATCATTGTCATCGGCGTCAGTGGCATAGACGGGTTGCCGCCGCTTCTTGCAGCGCTCAAGGCTGGGAAGACTGTGGCGCTAGCCAACAAGGAAAGCATCGTTTGCGGTAATCCGCTGGTAAAAGAAGCGCTATCAATCTACAACGGGAAGATCATTCCGGTGGACAGCGAGCATTCCGCCATATTCCAGTGTTTACAAAGCGGCACAATGGACGAGGTGGAAACGCTGATCCTCACGGCATCCGGCGGGCCGTTCCGGGGCTTTACGGAAGATCAGCTCAAGGGCGTGACGCCCGAGCAGGCGCTAAAACACCCTGTATGGCGCATGGGTTCGAAGATTACGATCGATTCCGCCACGCTCTTTAACAAAGGGCTGGAGGTTATTGAAGCAAGTTTTTTATATGGTTTGCCAAATACTCAAATTTCCGTACTGATTCATCCACAATCTATCGTACATTCTATGATAGAATACAAGGACGGAGCAACGATTGCGCAGCTTTCCGCGCCTGATATGCGGCTTGCGGTGCAGTACGCCCTCAGTTACCCAAGGAGACTCAACCGTCGTATTCCCAAGCTCGATCTTGCAAAGCTTGGCGCACTGACGTTTGAGGACGGCAACAGCCAGCCAGCCATCCGTCTGGCGCACGCAGCACTAACAGACGGAGAAACGTTGCCTATCGTTTACAATGCGGCCAACGAGGAAGCGGTGGAGTTGTTTGTCTCCCACAAAATCGGGTTTTTGGATATCCGCTATGCGGTGGAGGAAGCGCTTGCCCATGCCCCGCAGGGCAATATTGCTTCGCTTGAGGATGTGCTGGAGGTAGACGCATATGCCCGCGGGTATGTGCGCAGGCTCTTTAAGCAGGACTTCCTGAAGAAAGGATGACGTTATTTTGGAAATTGTATCGCAGGTTTTGTCAATCTTAGCAGCGCTGCTGCTGTTGAGCATATTTGTCACTGTGCACGAGTACGGGCACTACAAGGCGGGAAGGCTTCTCGGTTTTGGTATCGTGGAGTTTGCCATTGGCATGGGGCCGAAGCTTTGGGGTAAGGAAAAGAACGGCATCCTGTACGCCATCCGCGCGTTCCCCATCGGCGGCATGTGTCGGTTTTATGGGGAAGACGAGGAAATTAAGGACGGCAAAAGCTTCAACGCGCAAAAGGCGTGGAAGCGCTTTCTAGTGATTCTGGCGGGGCCGTTTATGAACATAGTGTTTGCACTTGTGTTCGCGATCGTCGCACTGACGGCTTATGGGGATTACAGGGCTGCCGTGGCGGAGGTTACGGACACATCGTCGCCCGCGTACCTTGCGGGAGTCCAGCCGGGGGATGTGCTGTATGCAATCAACGGCAAGGAGATTGCATCTTCCTCTACGCAGGACGCGGTCAATAAAATTGTTGCCGTTGAGGGGAATGAAGCGGTGCTCACCGTAGGGCGCGGCGAAGAAATGCTCGATTTGAAATTAGAGAACATCTACAACGAGGAAGCAGGGCGCAACCTGATTGGCATTACCATCGGCCTTGTGCGCGTTCCGTATACGTTCGCTGAAGCAATCACAGGATCGTTTGCCTATGTTGGATCAATCATTCAAGAGATGGTCGGGTTCTTTCGCAGCATCTTTACCACCGGTGTTCAGCTTGATGATGTTGCGGGGCCGCTCGGTGTGATCAGCGTCATCGGTACCGCGGTGCGCGTTGGGCTTGAAATGGTGCTGCGGCTGTCCGTCATGCTAAGCGTCAATCTTGCGTTTATCAACTTGCTGCCTATTCCCGGACTGGATGGTTCAAGGCTTGCATTTCTGACATTGGAAGGCATTCGGAGAAAACCGGTGCCCGAAAGGGTGGAGGGTACGATCCACCTTATCGGGATGATTCTGCTGTTTGGGCTCATCATACTACTCACATTTAACGATATTAAGAGAATGTTGGGGGTATAATCCGCCATGGCGAACACACGTCTTGTCATGGTAGGCCCAGTGCCGGTGGGAGCGGGTTCATCCGTTACCATACAGTCCATGACCAATACAGATACGCGGGACGCGGAAGCGACCGCTTCCCAGATTTTAGCACTGGAGCAGGCGGGCTGTGAAATTGTCCGTTCTTCCGTGTACGACATGGCCTGCGCGAAAGCATTCCGGAGCATCAAAGAAAAGATCCATATCCCGTTGGTGGCGGATATCCATTTTGACCACAGGTTGGCCATTGCCGCCGCGGAATATGGCGCGGATAAGCTGCGCATTAATCCGGGCAACATTGGCGGGGAAGCAAAGGTACGTGAGCTTGTCTCCTGCGCGAAGGTGCATCATGTGCCCATCCGCATCGGCGTAAACGCGGGTTCTTTGGAAAAGGATCTTTTAGAGCGCTATGGCGGTCCAAGACCTGCGGCCATGGTGGAAAGCGCCATGCGGCATATCGCCATGCTCGAGCGGGAGGGATTTTACGATACCATCGTATCCCTCAAAGCATCAAATGTGCCGGATACTGTGCAGGCCTACCGCCTGATGCATGAAAAGGTAGATTATCCGCTGCACATTGGCGTAACGGAAGCGGGATTGGGCGAATACGCGCTTGTAAAATCCGCCATGGGCCTTGGCGCACTGCTGCTTGACGGTATTGGCGATACGTTGCGTGTCTCCCTCACGGGCGACCCTGTGCAGGAAGTGACGGCGGCGCAGCAGATCGTGAGCGCCGCGGGTTTGCGAAAAGAAAGGCTTGAAATCATCAGCTGCCCCACATGCGGGCGCTGCGGCGTAAATTTGGAGAACATCGTGCATGCGCTGCGCGAGCGGCTTAGCGAAACAAAGGTTCCGCTTACGGTAGCCGTCATGGGCTGCGCGGTGAATGGCCCGGGGGAAGCCAAAGAGGCGGATATCGGCATTGCCTTTGGCGCGGGCAACGGCGTACTGTTCCAAAAGGGAGAAAAAATCGCATCCGGCACAGCGGAAGAAATGCTGGACCGGCTGGTGCTCGAAGCGAGAAAAATGTCCGAATAGGCTGGTCTTGGTCTTGGTTGGAGGGTAAATTTGAATACGGAATTTGAACAATTGCTGCTGCAGGCCGGGGAATGGGCCGCAGGTTT
>JAEYSE010000027.1 GCA_023435025.1 Bacillota bacterium | reverse complement strand
CTCTTCCCCCGCATCGACGTCAAAAAGGAGCTCGCGGAGCTGGAAGCGGAAACGCTGGCCGCCCAAGCTGCAGCCGCCGCTAAGAACGCGGCGGACGCAAAGCCGGAAGAGAAAAAAGCCATGCCCGCGCCCGCTGAAAATCACGTGGAGGAAGGCCCGCTGCCCGAGATAGACTACGAGGATTTCGCGAAACTGGACCTGCGCCTTGCAAAGGTTCTTGCCTGCGAGGAAATCAAGCGCAGCAAGAAGCTCTTAAAGCTCACTCTCAAAGTGGGCGGCGAAGAACGCACGGTGGTTTCCGGCATCAAGACCTGGTACCAGCCGGACGATCTTATCGGCAAAACGGTGGTGCTGGTCGCGAACCTCAAGCCTATTGTTCTTGCGGGCGTTGAAAGCCGGGGCATGATACTCTGCGCTTCGGATGCGGATGACGTCAACCTTTCCGCGCTGACCACGATGGCGGATATGGAAGACGGCTTGAAAGTGAGATAATCTTCTCTTCTTTTCACGAAAGAAACAGCAGAAGAAAGCGTAACTTGTCCAAGCGGCAGATGCCGCTTGGACAAAACTATATTTCAGCAAGGTTTTTCTTTTGCAGCTTTTCTTTTTGCAAAAAGAAAAGCGCCACCCTATTACGAAAGAGGCATACCATGCGCTTATTTGACACCCACGCCCATCTACTGGATGATCGGTTTGATGAAGACCGGGAAGCGGTCATGGCTTCCCTGCCTGAAAAAAATATCGCCTATGTGCTCGAAGCTTGCACGCAGGTACCGGACGCGGAAAAAACGCTGGCGTTCGCGCACAAATACCCGTTCGTGGTGGCGGCGCTCGGTACGCACCCGCATGAGGCGGCGGGCATGGAAACGGAGCATTTAACGCTGCTTGAAACGCTGCTAAACGATAAAAAGGCCGTCGCCGTAGGCGAGATTGGGCTGGACTACCATTACGACTTTTCCCCGCGCGACGTACAGAAGAAGTGGTTTTCCGAGCAATTGACGCTGGCGCGTTCCAAGAAACTGCCCGCCGTGCTGCATGTGCGGGAGGCGGACGGCGACGCGCTTACTATGTTGCGCGCGCAGCGGGATGGATTGAAGGGCGTTATGCATTGCTTTTCGGGCAGCTATGAAACGGCAAAGAGCTGCCTCGACCTGGGCTTGTATATCGCGTTCGGCGGCGCGCTCACATTCCAGAACGCCAAAAAGGCGCTTGAAATCGCGGGTAAGCTGCCCATGGACCGGCTTTTTATTGAGACAGACTGCCCCTACATGACGCCTGTTCCCTTTCGAGGGAAACGCAACGATCCTTCGCTCGTACAGCTCGTATGTGAAAAGCTGGCGGAGATCAGAAAAATGGACGTGGAAGAGGTTGCAGAGGTTACGCTGCAAAACGGGCTGCGGCTGTTCGGGATGGCGTGAAGGATAGGGAGTACTGCCCCTGAAATAAGATTTGTCAAACAACAAAAAGCGGAGGAAATTCCTCCGCTTTTGTATGTTTCACATGATTTCGCTTAGCCGATCTTGATCCCCAGAATCTTCGGCCCTTCGCCGGACCCTGCCATGCCTCGGGTGCCTACTACCAGGTAATCGCCGAACACGGCGGGTGTACTTTCAATGCGGGAGCCCATGTCGATCTCGTTCAATACCTTGCCGGTGCGTGCGTCGTGCAGGCGCATCATTCCATTGCGGTCGCACTGGATTACATAGGCGTCCCCGTTTTCATCGTATATCACCACGGGGGAACTCCAGTAATCCCGGTATTGCTCGTAGCGCCATATCTCTTCGCCAGTTTCCTTGTTGTAGGCAATGAGCCTTCCGCCGTTGCCGGTCTTCGTTTCCCCGTTTTCCGTATAGGTCACAGGCACGAGCGTGGCGTTGTATATCACAAGATCGCTGATGTTGCCGCGGCCCACGTGCGGCGTTGTGAGCGTGCCACCGTTGCTGGAGGTGCCGCCAAAGCGCGCGTCCCATTCCTTTTCCCAGACGATTTTGCCGGTACGCCCGTCTATCTTGCGGTGGTAGCTCTTGCCCCCGCCCGAGGCCTTCGCGCCGGGCTGCTTATCCACCTCGTTGGCGGTGTAGAGGTAGAAGGTCTGGTTCGGGATATCCTCTTCGATGACGATTGAGGTATCGCTGTCGTCCGTGACATCCGTCACATACTGAAGCTTAAATGTATTGAGGTCCAGGCACTGGAGCCTGCCGCCGTTGTCCGTAAAGAATGCGTAGTTCCGGAACGCGGCCACAGAGTTTTCAATGCCCACCCAGCGCTTGTTGTCTTCCTCCGCAAAGCCGTAGCCATCGCCCTTGTAGCGGTACTTCTGCCGCTCGCCAGGGTTGACGGAAACGGTGCCCGCGGCGGGGTCGAAGCTGGAGTTAAGCTTAAACGTGTTGAATATTCCGTTCTCGCCAGGGACGATGATGGTATCCGTCGCGGCATTGACAAGCGGGCTCGAGTCGTACGCCTGCCAGCCGCGGTAAGAGAACGGGTCCTTGCCGCCGAACTTCCAGACCACCTTGTTCTGTATGAGGTCGATAATGCGGAACCACGCGCCGGAAACGCCATCCTCACGGCTGGTGATGCCCTGCCCGGTATACAGCAGGGGGTAGCCGCGCGGGTCAAGCGAGGCCGTGCCCTTTGTGACCACGCCAAGCTTGATGGGGTCACGCGTGGGTTTGCCGCTTTCTAGCTCCAGGAAATAAATGTGGCCGTCCATTGTGCAGTAGATGACTTCCACAAAATTGTCCTTGTTTTTGAATTCGTCATATACGCCAAGGACTTTGCGGGCTTCTGCGGGCCACTCCACAATAATGGGCATGCCCGTCCAGCCCGTGCCCGTCCAGGTACCCATGGTTTCGGTGGATAGGCTGCCGATGTCCTTTTCCCACAAGCGGGTAAGAGAATTATCTTTTACCGTCTGAGTGCCGTAAGTGAATGTGTTCCGGTAATTGTTGCCGCCGAACGTAATGATGCCTGGCAGTGTGGTGAATGCTTTGTCGTCCCCGAAACGCATGTCCTCCCCACGGTCAAACGTGCTGGTCTCCTGCCCGTTGATCATCAGGCTTGTAGAAAAGCCGAAGTTGTCGGGGTTCGCTTCCGCTACCGGCTCTATGGCAAGGTCGGGTGCAAGTGTGGGGACGGGCGTAGGCGAAGGCGAAGCCTCGGGCAACTCAGCCCCGGCGGAAGGTGCCGGCGTGTTTAGGGGGAGCACGTTGTCAAGCGGACCTTCCCCGTCGCTTAACAGCTGTATGCCGATCAATACGATCGCGACGATGGCGCAGATCATGATAATAAACAACAAAAACCGTCTCCAGTTCACGGTGCGGTTGCGGCGGGTCTGCCGCCCCCTGCGGCTCTTTCTCATGTGCGGTTCCTCCTTATGAGACGGGTAACATGGAACAGTTTGCCTTGTTATCCGTTGTCTGCATTTTTATAATACCGTATCAGCGCCTGTGTGCCAAGGTTTTCAAACCCACGTTCGCACAAATCGCCATAGATGGCGGCAACGGTGGAGAGTACGGGCAGCATCAGTTCCGCCTCCCGCGCTTCCTCCAGCGCAATATTCATATCCTTGACAAAATGCTTGATGTAAAAACCCGGTGTGTCGTCTTTGTGCAGCATTTTCGGCCCGTTGCTGGTTAACTGAAAGCTTCCCGCCGCCCCGCCGCTTATAGCTTTTAGCATGGCCTCGGCATTAAGCCCCGTCGCTTTCGCGTAGGAAATGGCCTCGCTTACGCCAGCGATCGCGCCTGCCACGGCGATCTGGTTTGCCATTTTGGTATGCTGTCCCGCGCCCGCCCCACCGATGTGAGAAATTGTTTTGCCCATGCAGCATAAAAGAGGCAGCGCGCGCAAATAGGCTTCCTCGTCTCCGCCCGCCATAATGGAGAGCGCAGCGTTTTGTGCGCCCGCACTCCCGCCGGAAACGGGCGCGTCAAGCGCCGATAGCCCGCGCGTTTTTGCCTCTTCATAAATGCGTTTGGCGAGCTTAGGGCTGCTGGTGGTCATATCGATCAGTACAGAACCGGGCCTGGCGGCAGAAAAGAGGCCTTGTTCACCGAAATACGTTTCCTCCACATCCTGCGGGCTGCCAACCATGGTAATGCCGAATTCGGCGTCCTTTATACAGTCCGCCGGGCTGCCCTTCCAAATTGCACCCTTAACAATGAGCGGCTGCGCCTTTTCGCGGGTGCGGTTATACACAAAGAGCGCATGCCCCGCGTCCAACAGGTGGCCCGCTATGGCTACGCCCATAATGCCCGTGCCAATAAAAGCGATTGCGGACATTGCCGATACCTCCTTGCCTGCTAAAATTGGAAAGCGCTAATATCAAAGGGAAATACTTCCCTGAAATTTGCCTTTGAAAAGGACGGATGCACCGTCCTTTATCATGTCCGCTTGGGAAAAGCGCGAATATGCGGCGGGAGCATCCTCCCGCCGCTGTTGTTTCGGTTACCAGGGCCTCCGGGCATTTACAAAATGGCTCTTCCAGTAGGAAGTGTTAATGGAGCGACGCACCACCTTGCCGTTGTTGGAGGAGGCGTCCACCATCTCCCCGCCGCCGATGTAGATGCCCACATGGCCGATCTTGGTCTTTCCGTTGTTGTAGAAGAAGATCAGGTCGCCCTTTTTCAGGCCGCTGTAACTTGAGATATTCTCCCAATCGCTTACCTTGGAGTAACCCGCCGCGTTGAGCCTTCTGCGGTTGGAGCCCCCCTCCTTGAGGCAGTAATATACGAGGCCGGAGCAGTCAAAGGAGTTCGGTCCTTCGTTGCCCAGTATGTATTTGTCCCCCAACTGCTTTTTGGCAGTCTCAATCATGACGTCGATATTTGCCTTGCGGCGCGCTTCCTTGGCCATGTTCGGGCTTTGCTTGGCGTCGTCGGAGTTGATCATGTCAAACGTCTTTTGCCCGGCCTTGCCATCCACATGCAGGTCGTTTTCCTTTTGGAAGGCTTTGACGGCTTCAATCGTTTCCGTTCCGTAATAGCCCGTAGTCTTGGAAAGGTAGCCAAGCGCTTTTAGCTGCCGCTGGAAGTTGTCCACATCCGTGCCGCGCGTACCCTCGAGCAGCGTATACTTCTGGGCATCGTCGGAATAGATGAGCGCTAACGTCTGTTCTCCCGCCCAGCCATCCTGCTGCAGATTGTGCTGGCGCTGGAACAGCTCCACGGCGTACTTGGTGGCGGGGCCAAAGTGCTGTGTGGGCTCGTCGATATCAAGATAGCCAAGGTCCATCAACCGGTTCTGCAGGTCGGTCACGGCTTCACTGTCCGGTACGCCTTCATAGAGCGAAGGGTCGGGCGTAGGTGTGGGGACCGGAGTCGGCGCCGGCGTGGGTTCGGGCGTTACCACCGGAAGCTCCAATATCGTGCTTTGGGCGTCCGCGCCTGTGTTGACAGAACCGTTCGCTAGCGTGATGGGCGCAATCGCCTTGTTTGCGGAGGCGGTCTTGCTGGGCGAAGCGAGCAGCAGTATCGCGCCTGCGATAACGCCCACCGTCACAACGCCCGCCGTTATGCGGCCCGCGGGGCGAAGTGCAGAAAACGCGTTGCGTATGCGGAGTATCAGCAGCGCAAGGGCGCGTGCCGCACGGTAGCCGATGCGCTTGGGTGGACTCGGACGGGTTTGCCTGCGGCGTCTGACAGCCATGCGTTCCCTCCTTTTATCATAACGAATTGTCTTTTTGCTTGTGGATATTCCTGAAATTCATTCTATCCTTTTTTTCGACAGGAGGCAATTGTACCGGGCATTTGTTTATTTCCTATTCATATATTGGCGGCCGGTCGAAAGCCGGAGTTTGGCCTATTGTAGATAGACTTTCCCGCAAACGCCAGATTGGAAATTCCGTTTGTGTTTGCATTACCCCAAGACTCGCTTTTAAGCATTTTCGATCCCTTCCTCTTCGGTTTCACCCGAAAAGGGACTGCCTCAGACTTCGTTTTGAGGCGGTCCCTTAAGGTCGTTATTGGCTAGGCGCATAGTTCTCGTATAAAGTAGCTATATCATGTATTCTGCGCTTCATTTCTGTGCGGATATGTAACGGCTCTA
>JAEYSE010000021.1 GCA_023435025.1 Bacillota bacterium | reverse complement strand
TTGAAAAAATCAATTCCAATGATATAATAGGTATTGTTGCAGGCGCATCAACGCCGCAATGGATGATTAGGGAGGTTGTAACAGTAATGAACGAACTGGAAAAAACGACGGTCGAATCCACCGAAGCGGAAACTACTCCGGCTCAGGTAGAGGCCCCAGCGGCAGAAGCAGCACCGGCTGTGGAAGCTGAGGCGACCGCCGTCAAAGAGCCCATCGCAGCTTCCGCTGCAAAAGACACCGAAGCAGCCGATTCGGGCGACAGCTTTGCTGAAGCCTTTGAAAAGACTTTGGTGCGCATACGCAACGGCCAGGTACTTACCGGCACCGTGGTTCAGATCGCCGAGGGCGAAGTGTGCGTCAACATCGGCTACAAATCTGATGGGTTCATCCCTAAGAACGAGTTCTCTTCCGACCCGGATGTCAACCCGGCAAACGTTCTCAAGGTTGGCGATCCCATTGAGGTGGAAGTCATCAAGGTCAACGACGGCGAAGGCAACGTGCTGCTTTCCCGCAAGAGCGTTGAGGGCAAGAAGCTCTGGGAAGAGCTGATGTCCGAAACGGATATCGAAGGCCGCGTGTTCGAAGCAGTGGGCAAAGAGGTCGTTAAAGGCGGCCTGATTGCATCCATCAACGGCGTTCGCGCTTTTGTTCCCGCCTCCCATGTATCCACGAAGTATGTAGAGAATCTCGCGGAGTTTGTGGGCCAACCCATGAAGCTTGCGGTAATCGAAGTGGACAAGTCGCGTAAGCGCATTGTCGCTTCCCAGAAGAACGTGCTCATCGCTGAACAGGAAGCCGAAAAGAAGCAAAAGTGGAAGACGCTCGAAGTCGGCTCCAAGATTAACGGCGTTGTGCGCAGGCTTACTGATTTCGGCGCGTTTGTGGACATCGGCGGCGTAGATGGGCTCATCCACGTAACGGACATCGCATGGGGCCGTGTCAAGCACCCCTCCGACGTTTTAAAGATCGGCCAGCAGGTCGAAGTTGTTGTACTTAATGTGGATGTTGAAAAGGAGCGCGTCTCCCTGGGCTACAAGCAACTGCATGCAAAGCCCTGGACGCAGGCCGCTGACAAATACCTCGTTGGCAGCGTTGTGGAAGGCAAAGTTGTTCGCATCGTGCCCTTCGGCGCGTTCGTGGCGCTTGAACCCACCATTGACGGCCTGATCCATATTTCTCAGGTCAGCGTAAAGCGCATTGCTAAGGTTGAGGATGAAATCAATGTTGGCGACGTCGTACGCTGCAAGGTGCTTGAAGTCAATCCGGAGGCCAAGCGCATCAGCCTGAGCCGCAAGGAAGTTATTCTTGAGGAAAATCCGGAAATCGCAGAACAGATCGCGGCTGAGCGCGCAGAGCGTGACCGTCAGTTTGCACAGCGCCAGGAGCAGCGCGCGTCGGAACGCCAGCAGCGTGATCAGCAGCGCGCGGCGGCTCCCCGTCCTGCACAGGAGCGTGCGCCGCAGCAGTCCCGTCCGGAGCGTGCGCCGCAGTTTTCTGCCCCCTCCGAAAGGCCTGATCGTGAACGTCGCCCCCGCCGTAGCGAAGATGGCGATTACGATCTGCCTCCGGTACAGTCCACCACCACGAGCCTTGCGGATCTCTTCCAGGGCTTCAACATGGACGAACTGGACAGCGACAAATAAGTCGCATAGATGCAACAAAGCGGGCGCAGCCGATTGGCTGCGCCCTTTGCGTATCAGTAAGCTCGCTTGGTTTCTAGGTATGGGCGCTTTCAGTGCCCACGGTTATTTTTCTGTTATGGGAAAACTACGTTTCCCCATCCCCCTTCCTTAGGAACGCTCGTGGCAGGGGCGCGGGAGAGAGTCCTGAGGAAATTGCGGTTTACTTTTTCATTGACCTTTATTCAAAGAGCGCCGAGGGCGGCATCCCCGTTGACAGGCTCGCGCCTAGTATCCAAGGTGCCTACTGCCGCAGTGTTTCTGGGAGTGGGTTCTTAGGGCTGTTACGGCCCTAAGCGGGTGTTTGAGGGCAGAGCCCTCAATGTAACCCTTTGTTGACACCTAGAGGGCGCAGCCGGTTGGCTGCGCCCCTGTATAATCCTTTGCAATTTTCGGTTTACTTATTTTGATACCGTATTCGCGCTCGGCCCAATTATGGTTTCCCCGGCATACGCCCGGTACTTGGTTTGTGCAACCGGCACCGTCTTTACTTCCACGCCGTCCTTCAGATAAGTGGCGTAGGATTGCCAGATCGAGCCGGATTTTCTCTCCACGAATACTTCTTTATAGCCCGCAGGCTTCCTGGGGTCCACGGTATACTTCATGGGCCCGGGAGGGGAGACACTATCGGTACGCTTGGAGGAAAGTCTGATTTCGTCATATTCCTCCGGAAAAGCTGCGCCGTATATCTCAAAGTGAACGGTTTTGTCGCCGTCGTCCACCCAGCAGAACACATAGATGGGCGCGCCCGTATTGTTTTTCCACTGAAAATCGATACGCCCGCTGTCTATCGTAGCGTCAAGCCCGCCGTCTACATACGAAAGTCGCCCCGAATGGCCCTGTCGGTAGACGATTTCAAGGTCTGATTTCAACACGCTCAAATACATGGTGGTGGATACCTGGCATACGCCGCCTCCCGCCTGGTCTTCCGTGCGGCCCTGCACAATGGCGGGAGCAGGCTTCCATCCGCCGCCATAGGTGCGGTGGCCCAAAGTATCGTTGGTGGAAAACACCTCCCCCGGCTGCAACACCGTACCGTTGATAAGCCCCACGGCTTTTTTGATGTTGAACACCCGCGTGCCGCGGTTATACGGGGATTTGTTGAAGGAGGTATACGAGCTTCCACGCAACACCACCTGCTTCTGGATATCCGCAAGCGTCACCTTGGCTTTGACGGTTTCTACGGGAATTTCCATATCCTCGTAAGTCCCGCTTTGCGCCATGGAAAGGAGGGCTTGTGTAAGAGCTTCCCGATCGACGCTGACGCCGTTCTGCTCCGGCTCGTAGCGGAAGCGCTGTTCAGGCGTTGTGGATGCAGCCGCAAGCACATAGGCGCTGGTCTTCTTCTCTTGATCGGAAACGGAAGAGTTATCAATCAATACCTTGAACTGCGCATCCGCCGCCGGGATGTCCACCTCTTTTGCAAGGGAAGCGACGAAGGCATCTACAGCCTTTTTATCCGGCGCAGCTGTCGTTTTGTAATGCCGCTTGTTTGCGCTGATATCGCTTAATTCCGCTTCCAACTCCTTAAGCGTTCCTGTGCGGGCAAGGGAAAAGGCCTCGCTAAGCACGGCGTCAGTATCATACGCAAACGCGAATAAGGATGCGTCTGCCGGGTAACTTTTTCCGTTATACTCTAATTGAAAGGCAATGGCATCCTCCTGTTCCTGTTGCGCCATTTCCACGGAGGCCTGCGCCGCTTCTTTTGTCATGCCGCCTACGGATACGCCATCTATGTATGTTCCATCCCGGAATACTTCTGCGTTGATGATTGTTAGGCGTTTTTCCTCATCTCGCTGGAGCTTCTGGTGATAAAGCATGCCCGCAACGAAAGCGAGAAGCAAAAAAGCGGCAGCACCGATCCATATCGTGTGTCTTTTTCTTGCGCTTTTTATGTCAGCTGCGGCTTCAGTGACGTTCGGGTCGGGGGTATTGACTGTTTCCATATGGGCTCCTTTCGCATATGCGGCGTACGCAGGAATCCACACATACGCTCGTCGTGTACTTTAATTATAATGTTGCGTTATATGGGTGTAAACATGAATGAGGTTCAAAATTTCCATGTTGCACCCCTTTCGTTGTTCATTTTGCGGCTGTTCCATAAGGGAAGCGGCCTAATGCGGCGGATTTTCGCCAGGTTGACGGTATCCGCATTGGGCAGTACAATACTCGTAGTAAAATAAACCAATACCGGGTAATCTAAGCGCTGGCGGCATATGACCTACAGCGGGACAAGCGGGGGAAAACTATGAGGCATGGCTTTGTTAAGGTAGCGGCGGGCACTCCGAATATTCGCGTGGGGGACTGCGTGTACAACGCCGCGCGCATCCAGGAAATTATGGACCACGCTGTAAAGCGGGGCGTATGTGTGCTGCTGCTGCCCGAACTGTGCCTGACAGGGTATACCTGCTCGGATCTTTTTTTGCATGATGCGTTGCTGGACGCCGCGGAGCGCGCGCTTTCTTCCTTGCTAGAGCATTCCAAAGGCAAAGAAATGCTCATAGCGCTCGGCATACCGCTTCGTTATGAGGGCAAACTCTACAATTGCGCCGCTATTCTATACAACGGACGGATACTGGGTGTGGTGCCCAAAACGCATCTGCCGAATTATGGGGAATTCTATGAGTTGCGGCAGTTTACCCCGGCTCCCCGTCGGCAAAGCGAGCTCTTCCTTTGCGGCGAGCGCGTACCTTTTGGTACAAGGCAGCTTTTCCGCTGCAGTACGCTTCGGGAACTGTGCGTGGGGATAGAAATCTGCGAGGACCTTTGGGTGCCAAACCCACCTTCAAATGCGCTTGCGAACGAGGGCGCTACGGTCATACTGAATCTTTCCGCCAGTGACGAAACCATAGGCAAGGACGCGTATAGAAGGCTCCTGCTGCAAAGTCAGAGCGCCAGATTGTGCTGCGCTTACCTGTATGCGGACGCAGGGCATGGCGAATCGACCACCGATTTGGTGTTTGCAGGACACAACCTGATAGCCGAGAATGGGACGATATTGAAGGAAACCGAACCCTTTGCGGAAGATACGGCCTATATCGAAACCGAGATCGACTGTAAGCGCCTGATGCACGAGCGGCGCAGAATGACCACGTTCAGTCTAGAGCCGCCTGAAGGACATGTGCCCTACCTGGTGACGGAGTTTTCCCTGCCCATGGTTGAAACGCATCTCACACGCGAAATCTCGTCCACGCCGTTTATCCCGCAGGATTTTAAAGACCGTAACGAGCGCTGTGAGGACATCCTGCGCATTCAGGCCCACGGGCTCAAAAAACGCATCCAGCATACCAACTGCAAGACTGTGGTGATTGGCATTTCGGGAGGACTTGATTCTACGCTCGCGCTGCTAGTGGCCGTACGAGCCATGGAACTTACGAAAAGGCCCGCCTCCGATATCCTTGCGGTTACGATGCCCTGCTTTGGCACAACGGGCCGCACGCGCACCAATGCGGAGAAGTTGTGCGATTGTTTGGGCATTCCTTGCAGGACAGTGGACATTACGGCGGCGGTGAAACAGCATTTTCAAGACATCGGGCACCCGGAAGACGTATTCGATGTCACGTTTGAAAATGGGCAGGCCCGCGAACGTACACAGGTGCTCATGGATATCGCAAATCAGAGTGGCGGCATGGTGGTGGGCACTGGTGACCTTTCTGAGCTTGCACTCGGCTGGGCGACATACAATGGGGATCACATGTCCATGTACGGGGTGAACGCCTCCGTTCCAAAGTCACTCATCCGCCACATCATACGCTACCTTGCGGATACAGCCAAAGTCCCCGCGCTCAAAGACGTGCTGATGGATATTTTGGATACGCCGGTTAGCCCGGAATTGCTGCCCGCAGACGGCGGGGAGATTACCCAGCAGACAGAGGAGCTTGTTGGCCCCTACGTGCTGCATGACTTCTTTTTGTACCATATGATACGGTGGGGCGCGCAGCCCCAAAAAGTGCTGCGCATGGCAGCATACGCATTTTTCGGCACATATAGTGAGGAAACCATTCGTCATTGGCTCACCGTGTTCTGCAAGCGGTTTTTCAGCCAGCAATTTAAGCGCTCGTGTATGCCGGATGGCCCAAAGGTGGGGTCAGTCACGCTTTCCCCGCGTGGAGACTGGCGCATGCCCAGTGACGCCATGAGTACGGCGTGGCTGGATGGATTGCGCAATTCATAATGCGTCTTTTTAAGGCCTTTCTAAATAGAAAGGCCTTTTGATGAAAAAGCTCCCCGGCAAGCCTGGGAGCCCAAAAACATCCGCGATGTGCAGAGAGTATTCTCAAACGGCTTCCCGCCGCGAACCGTAATCTTCTCAAACGCTCTTAAGAGTTGCAAACCTTATAGCGAATAATTTTTGTCATCATAGGTTGCAGGCGCTTTAAAATCAAAGTTATTGAAATAGCAAACGTTCTGCGGTGTGTTTTGCGCATATGGAAACTCATAGTTTTTATATTTGACCACAGGATTGCTTTCTTTGCGTACAGTATCAAGAAATTCATCGGGAAGATTTAGTATTGATTTTACCACCTCACGCGGAGTCATTGCGATCCATTGGGCAAGTGATACGTCGGCAAAATGGCTGCTATTAAATACTTCAAGAAATTGAAGAGGTTCATCACCAATGTTTTGTACATAATGGAACCCGCCTACAGGAACATAGCCCACATCTCCTGCACTGTAATTAAAAGTACGCGCTTTAGGGCCGGGCATGAATACCGTCATTCTTGCCTTGCCTTTTATATAGTATTGGAATTCGTCCTGGTTGGTATGCCAGTGTATTTCCCTCATGGCGCCTGGCTCCACAGTTACAAGAGCTGCTGCTACAGTTTCACAGGCAGGAAAATTACTGTTGTCTAGAATTTGAACGGTTCCGCCATCACCTTTGTTTGGCCGCACGTTGCAAAGCTCATGCTTGTATGACTGGGGCACCTTCCCTGTAGGAGAAGCTACGGTTTGTGACTCTAATGTTCCAGGGTCACCGCCGTCTGTAATATAAACCTGTTTTGTGGGGATATTTTTAAAAGTATCCTCTGGAACTCCAAAGTTAGCGGACAGAACATCCATGGGCATATGACCAAACAATTCAGAAATAGAAAAAGTATTATGCTCTGAGTATTCACCTTTATCAAAGAACATTAGAAACTCGCACCCTTCATGGAGTCCTTGGATGCTGTGAGGAATATTCTTAGGGAAAATCCAGCCTTCACCAGGATGAATATCCGCAGCAAAGCTTCGTCCCATCTCATCTACAGCAGTCACGCGGCAGGCGCCCACCAGAAGGAATCCCCACTCGGATTGCTGATGTGTATGCATTTCTCGCACTCCTGGGGAGAGGTTCATGTCTACAACGGCAAACGTATCGGAAATCGGAAGTTCTCGCTTTGTAATTTCCCTTGACCATCCACCTGGCCTGAGAATCATATTTGTATCAGAAAATGAAAATTTGAGATTGGGTATAAGCCCTTTGTCTGTAGCCGGTGGAACTAGCATATCGGGATTTTCTTGATCTCTTTTCAGATTTCGTGGACCCAAGTCAAGCGCTCCGAAGCCATCTGAACGAATAGGTTCCGGCCTGGAGGATTCCTTCAATTGATCTAGTTTCTCTTGCAATCTTGTTTGCAGCATTCTTTCCATAAATGATTCTCCTTTGATCAAAGTATTTTAGTTTTTCCTTGGTTCTCTAAATTATCCCAGCGAATTAAAGAAGTGCGTTTATGGAGATCGTGACCCCGGATCATTATTGTTGAAGTAAAGAAGGATTTTTTAAATATGTAGGGTATAAATACAGATATGGAATCCGGATTTGCCTATATGGGCTTAAAGTAGGACGGGAGGAATACCGATATGGAAGAGAAGGACATGTGCGGCTCGAAATACAGGCTGTTCACCCAACAGCGGGAGCGCGAAACGCTCTCTCCTTACGCCGTGCTTTCCGAAAACACGCGGGGAAGAGAAAAGCCACTTGACCCTTGCGATATCCGAACGGAGTTCCAGCGGGACAGGGATCGTATTATCCACTGCAAATCCTTCCGCAGGCTCAAGCACAAGACGCAGGTGTTTTTGTCACCGCAGGGGGATCATTACCGTACAAGGCTCACGCACACGCTGGAGGTTTCCCAGATCGCCCGTACCATATCCCGTGCCCTGCGGCTAAACGAAGATCTGACGGAAGCCATCGCCATGGGCCATGACCTTGGGCATACGCCTTTTGGCCACGCGGGAGAAGAGGTGTTAAACGAGCTTGTGTCCGGTGGCTTTGAGCACAACACGCAAAGCCTGCGGGTTGTGGAAAAGCTTGAAAACGGCGTAGGTCTTAATTTGACGTATGAAGTTAAGGACGGCATCCTGCACCACAAAAAGTCCGGCACACCCAGCACACTTGAAGGTAAGGTCGTGAGCATTTCCGACCGGATCGCCTACATCAATCATGATATCGACGATGCCGTTCGGGCTCATGTGATAGCATTGGACGAACTGCCAAAGGACTGTGTCCGCGTGGCGGGGGCAACACACGGCGCCCGTATCAATGCCATGATCATAGACGTGGTGGAGAATAGCTTTATGCAGTCCCAGGTGCGCATGTCTTTGGAAATGGAACAGGCATTTAATCAATTACGTGATTTTATGTTCTCCAACGTATATTTTAACCTCTCCGCAAAGCGGGAGGAAGGCAAGGCCAAGCATGTGGTACGCGCGCTCTTTGCATACTATATGGAGCATTTGGATCAATTACCGGCAGAGTTTTTATTGAATGCAGAAGCGGATGGCAACGAGCGCGTCGTTGCGGATTGGATTGCCTGCATGACGGACAGGTACGCCATTAACCTTTACAAGCGCCTGTTTGTCCCGGAAGAATGGAATTGATATATATTTTATTTCTTAGCAGGATTACGTACAAATGTACCGAATATATTAGGGCGTTGCCCAAAATGGATGCGGAAAGGAAGGGGGAGAATGGCGCGTTTTAACGAAGCGTGGATGGAGACGCTGCTATCTAAGAACGATATCGTATCTTTGGTTTCCTCCTATGTCACGCTACGCGCCAAAGGGAAAAAGCTGTGGGGGCTTTGCCCGTTCCACAACGAAAAGACGCCTTCCTTTTCCGTTTCACCGGACAAGCAGCTCTATTATTGCTTTGGTTGTGGGGCAGGGGGCGGCATCGTCCAGTTTGTTATGGAGCTGGAGCGGCTTCCTTACGCGGAGGCCATCGCGTTCCTGGCGCAGCGCGCCAACATGGAACTTCCGCAGGAAGCGGACGATGAAAGCTTAAGACGGGAGCGTGCAAAGAGGGAGCGGCTTTATGCCGCCACAAAGGCCGCCGCGGAATTTTTCCACAAATCTCTTTTATCTGACGAAGGGGCGCATGCACGCGCATACCTTGCACAAAGGGGATTGGACGCCGCGATCGTTACCCGTTTTGGCATCGGGTATGCACCGGATTCATGGGACCGGCTGATGACCCGCCTGCTTGCGGAGGGGTTTTCGGAAGAAGAACTCACGGAAGCCGGGTTGCTTGTAAAAAACGCTAAGACCGGCCGCGTGTATGACGCATACCGCAACAGGGTAACATTTCCCATCATAGGCACAAACGCGCGCGTATTGGGGTTTGGAGCCCGCACAATGGGGAATGATACCCCAAAGTACATCAATACGGGCGACACGCCTATTTACAGCAAGCGGCATAACCTTTACGCGCTAAACCTGCTAAAAGGCGCAAAGATTGCCGATATTGTGCTGGTTGAGGGCTACATGGATGTCATCAGCCTGTATGCAGCGGGCGTAACCAACGCGGTGGCGTCGCTGGGTACGTCGCTCACACAGCAGCAGGCACGCCTTATGGCGCGGTACGCCTCCACCGTCTATATCGCCTACGACGGCGATTCCGCAGGCCAGAATGCCACGCTGCGCGGCTTGGACATACTGGCGACGGAAGGGCTCAAGGTGCGGGTCATTGCATTGCCGGATGGCCTGGACCCGGACGATTTTGCCCGTAAGTACGGCAAAGAGGCGTTTGACAAGCTGCGCGATGAGGCGCTTGCGCTCAATGCGTTCAAGCTGATGCGCATGGCGACGGGGTACGATCTTTCCACCGAAGACGGGCGGGAGGAATATGCGCTTGCTGGCTGTCGCTTTATCGCGTCGCTTGAGCCGGTGGAACGCGAACGCTATTATTCTGCGCTTGCGCGCAATACCGGGTTTAGCGTGGAGGCGCTGCGCGCCCAGGGGGAGCGCTCCATGCAGGAAAGACAGCAGGAGCCCGGGCGCTTACGCGCGCAGAGCAGGGTGCGAAGAAGCGGGGAGAATTCGCCCAGGCAATTGGCGGAACTTTCACTTTTGCGGGCCATGCTGCAGGGGGAAATGGCAGTTGCGACCGTCTCTGCTTCCGGGCTAAACGGGGAACAGCTATTTACCAACGACGTCTATCGCATGGTGGCCCAGGGGTTGCTTTCCGCCTATGCGGAACACAGTAAGCCGGATATCGCGCTGATGTTGAGCGCATTTACGCCGGAGGAGGCCCAGCAGATTTCCGGCGCACTGGAGACGGAAGCCGCCATGGCGGACCCGGAAAAACTGGCGAATGACAGCATACTGCGCATCCGGCTTCTGGATGCGGAGGAAGAGATCAAAGACCTGCGGGAGAAGTCCACAGGCGAGACCATACCGCTTGAAGAGAAGCTTTCGCTTACACGGCGGATTGCGGAGCTGGATAACATGCGCAGAAAACTGCGCGTGCAGCAATAGAATAAGGGAAGAAGGAGGGGACATTCTTTGGAAAACAAAGAACCCCGCATGAAAAAAATCAACGATCTGTTGGAAAAGGGCAAATCCAAGGGCGTCCTGACGTACAAGGAAATCATGGACGCGCTGGAAGAGCAGGAAATGGATCAGGAACAGGTCGAAGGAGTTTACGACCGGATCGAGGCGCTCAACATCGACGTCGTGGAGGATGTGG
>JAEYSE010000041.1 GCA_023435025.1 Bacillota bacterium | reverse complement strand
TTACTTCAAAAAGCGCAAGCATCTGTTCCGCCCCTACACCACGGCCGAGGTGGCGGCCGCCATCAAGGGCGAACCGCCCGCCCCCGCACTACCTGTCCGCAAACCTTGCCATTATAAACCCACAAAGGCGAAGGTGGACATGCAAAAGCTTTCCCGTCTGCAGGCGGAAGGTAAAGCGACAAGACTTGCTCAGATTATAGGGGATCAGAAGCAAGGATAGGCATGGAAATACAGAGCAGGAGTATCAGCGATGAACAATGCCACTATCAAAGCAATACTCAAGGACAAGAAGCCTTCCACGAAGTGGCTGCAGTTTTATCTCAATATATATCTATTAATTGTGATCGTATTTGAGGCGGCATCCCTTCCCAATATAAGCGCCGCTATATTAGGTGTGACCAAATGGATTACACAAGGTGAAATCCTGGAGACCATACTCGTTTTAACAGGGATACTTACGGCGGTTACCACGGTGGGCGCGTTCGCTGGGCTTCGAAATTTGACCGCACGCGGCTATAAATGGAATATTGCCATGCTATGCAGCTATTTTATCAGAACAGCCTTGGGGGTTGGACCAATATGGGGTGACTCCGGGACAATGCTGCGCTTTAATTTAATGGCGGTGCCTGTTACGATAACGACGGGAACGCTGGTATGGCTTATTGCCAATCTTGTATATTTTAGAAAACGCAGGCACCTGTTCCGCACATACTCAGCGGATGAGGTAGAAGTCGCCATTCAGGGCCATCCACCAGTTTCTGCGCTGCCTGTTCACCATCCGGAGCCTGTACAACAGGGCGGTATTGATACAGAGCACAGACCCTCTACCAAGTGGCTGTTTTCTTATCTCAACGGCTATTTATTCTTTATGTTTGCATACGCGGTGTATTATGTTCCCAACACACTTACCAGCCTTCCGGCTGCGATCGGGGGGATACGGGATGGCGCTTATTGGCGTCTGGCGGGAATGCCCATAACTATTCTCGCTGGCATATCCGCGATCATTGCGTTCATCACGACGCATAAAGGCAAGGCATCGGCATATCGGTGGAACATCATTATGATGTGGAGCTATTCTATTGCGTTTGTGGCGGGGGCCCTTCTAACTCAGGCCGTTGATCCGGCCAAGTCGGCAATATTCAATGCGGCCGCGATTGCTGCAATCATGCTCTATTCCTGTGTGTGGCTCATTCCCAATCTTATTTACTTCAAAAAGCGCAAGCATCTGTTCCGCCCCTACACCACGGCGGAGGTGGCGGCCGCCCTTAAAGGCGAACCGCCCGCCCCCGCACTCCCTGTCCGCAAACCTTGCCGCTATCAGCCTAGCAAGGCGAAGGTAGATACTCGGAAGCTATGGGATATTGCAAACGGCGTTACCCGTTTTATGGAACTAACCCAGAAGAAAAGGCAACAATAAACGATCAAATAGAGCGCCGAAGAACGGCGCTCTATTTCTATCTCTGTTATTTCCCATCTATCCTCGGCTTGCCCACGCCGTCGTCCACATTCACTGTTTCGGGCGGGGTGAGCAGCACGTCAGGCTTTGCCAAGATATGCCGGAACTGTTTGAACGAGGTGGCAAAATAAAGCCCGTCGCAGACGCGCTCGTCTATGTTTACTTTTAAGCCAATAAAGCGCCGCACTTCGCGCTCCCCGGTTTCGGATACCGTGTGGATACGGGTCTTGTTACCCATGGCTATGAATATGCTGCAGGTACCGAACTCATACAGATGATGATAGATGGGGCCGATGCCTAAGGATCCCATGTTCGTTAAAAACATGCTGGCGTGCCAGGGGCTTGCATCGAACATAAAACGGGGCAGGCAGCCGAAGTTATCAAGACTCCGGATGACCCAGATTACAAAGCGCATCACAAACGCGGGGATGTACCCCATCACCTTTGAGATCTTATCCGCGGTGTTCACGGTACCTTCGACTTTATTTGAGTTTACGGCTTCTGATATGCGCCGCGCCACATCGTATATGGTGTCGGTGGGCTCAAATTCAATTTTCACCACGGTCTCCTCACCCTTGTCCGTCATGGAGCGCTTGATGGCGAGCGAAAGCGTGATGCTGTTGCGTGCATACGCCTTGTTCCAGACAATAAAACGGTTGAGGTAGGGACGTAACGCAAGGAGGCGGACAAGCGCCGCAATCATAACGTGCATATAAGAGACTTCGGGCATCTCTTCACGTAGCTTGCGCACAAAACGCTCAAGCGGCTCCAACGGGATGCTTTCCTCAAACATGTTCTGGGAGTCGAGGCGGGAGCGCAGGATGAATGGGATCACGTTGAACAGCGCGTCCACATTGCGGATGCGCCAGCCATCGTAACGGTCAGATATACCGCGTTTGAATGTTTTTTGCATACTGTTTTCCTGCCTGTCTTACCTGATTTGTATGGAAAAACCAAGGTGCGATGTCTCTCGTATTATACCTGCTTTTTATGCATAAGGGAACAATTTTTGTATGTGTTTCAAGCAGCGCCAAATGCGGGGTATTATATGATATAGGGGCTGTTCATCAAACATTAGGAATTTTTATGCTGAAATGAAGAAACGGCTAGCCCTCGTGATTTGCAAAGAAACGGCGCATGCACTATACTTGAGTGTAATCGCACGATGGAAAGGAACCGCGCAATGCTGATTGCGGATTTACATACCCATACCAGGTACAGCCATGGTGCAGGCAGCGTGGAGGAAAACGTGCTTGCGGCCATCGCATGCGGATTAAAGCGCATCGGGATATCGGAGCATGGGCCCAAACATATGTTTTTCCCGGTCAGATGGGAGGCACTTCTCAAAATCCGAAAAGAAGTGGACCAAATGAATACCCGCTATGGCGATCAAATTGAGGTGCTGATGGGCCTTGAGGCCAACCTCATGGGGGATGGTCTAACGGATGCGCCCAAAGATACCTCCATATTCGATTACATCATGCTGGGTTACCACAAGGGCACCTTTCCGGCGGATGCCATCAGCCGCGGCTGGTGGCGCAGCTTCTTCTTCGGGCAGAGCACCAGGCGGCACGCAAAAGCCAACGCTGAGGCGTATGCGCACACCATGGACAAAACCCCAAAGATCATCGCCATTACGCACCCGGGCACCTACATCCCGGTTGATATCGGGGATCTTGCCCGCATGGCGAAGGAACGCGGCGTGGCGCTTGAAATCAACGAAGGGCACCGAAACATGTCGCTTGACGAGGTACTCGAGGCGAAGGCAGAAGGCGCAAGCTTTTTGCTAAGCTCGGATGCGCACCGTCCTTCCCGCGTGGGGCAGGCGCCAAACAGCATTGCGCTTGCGCGTGAGGCAGGCGTATTGGGGCAGTGCATCAACTGGCAAGAGTGATGATTTCAGGGGCTTTGCCCCCGAACCCCCAAGGGACACATCCCTTGGGAATTCCTTACGTCGGAAACGTCCTCTTTTTGGGTGTTGGGATGGGCTTTAGGACCGTTACGGATAAACGGAGGGTGGAGCAGAGCCGTAGATTTTTGTAATCGAAACGGGAGGCATATGCCTCCCGTTGTGATTCATAACTCTTTTATTCCTGCTCCGCCGAGCCTTCCTTTTTCGCAGCATCGGTCAGCGAAACAAGCGCGCTTTCCAGCCGGTGCTCCTTGATTTCAAGCACCTTGATCGCCATGCCGTATTCCTCCAGCTGCGGGGTGCTGCCGT
>JAEYSE010000040.1 GCA_023435025.1 Bacillota bacterium | reverse complement strand
AACCTCGCCGCCACATTATTTTTAAACTTTGTGGTGGAAGAGCTTGCGCCGGAATTTTATAACCAGGGCGTGCAAGACGCGTACCGGTATATGACCGAGCGCTGCGAGGACATGCTCTCTATTCAGCTCTAAATGGGGGAACCGATGCGGGACTGGTTGGAGGCCGCGCTAAGTGGATTTGTTTATGAACGGCAAAACGGAATTATGTCGTGGTGGAAGACACCCTTGTTTGCCTATGCGGACGCTACGGATAAGCGGTTTTTTGCGTTAAAATCGACGGTGGGCCCTACCCATGCGTTGCCGCAGGATTTGCTTAAAAATGCGCGAACGGTGGTAGCATACTTCATCCCGTTTAAGGAAGAGATCGTCAAAAGCAATATAGAAGGGCGAGAATGTTCCAGGCTGTGGGCACAGGCGTATATTGAAACCAACGCGCTCATCAGCGACATGAATCATTTTATGAAAGACGAACTTGCCCGCCTTGGATACCGCTGCAGTATCTTGCCACCCACGCATAATTTTGACCCGGCAAAGCTCATGAGCGATTGGTCCCACCGGCATGTCGCTTTCGTTTGCGGGCTGGGAACGTTCGGGCTAAACAACATGCTGATTACCGATCAGGGCTGCTGCGGTAGGTTGGGTACGTTTGTGACAGACCTGCAGATCGATCTCACGCCCCATGAAGAGAAAGAGAACTGCCTGTATAAAAAAAGCGGCGCATGTAAAAAATGCGTGTCCCGCTGTGTGAATGACGCGCTGCGTACAGATGCCTTTGACCGCCACAAATGCTATGAAATGTGCCTTTATAACGACAGCCTTCACATTGACCTTGGCCTGTGCGACGTCTGCGGCAAGTGCCTTGTGAACGTACCCTGTTCCATGAAAAATCCGTTGAATACGTTAATCAAGTAAAAGAAGCCGCTCCAGAATGGGAACGTCAGCCGGGCAAAACGGGTAGATGCATAAATCTTCCGGCTTTGCCCAGACCATATCGGCGTGGATATCCAGTTCCGGCTCTCCTTTTGTGATACGCGCAAGGAAGAAAAAGAGCCGTACCTCTTTGTCCGGGTAAGCGTAGACTGTTTCGGCAAAGAAACGCTCGACGCCTATTTCTATGTTCAGCTCTTCCATGCATTCGCGTTTTAAGCAGGCCTCCAACGTTTCATTCGGTTCCCGCTTGCCGCCGGGAAACTCCCACAGGTGGGCGCAGCTGCCGCCCGGCCCCCTTTGGCAGATTAAAATCTCGTTCTTTTCGTTGCGGATAATCGCCGCCGTAACCTCTATCATATGCCTCCAACACCGCTGTTCTTTTGAAGAACAGGCATTATTATAGCACGTTTTGTGGGAATGAAAAAAGCGACCCGCTTATTTTTCCAAATCCTGCAACCCAATGCATTCCAAAACACTCTATATGACAGATTGACTGGAAAGGCGGGGCGGGAATGGAACAAGTAGCGCTTGAACAGGATGCGCATGAAAAATCGGTTTTAGAACACCCATGGATCCGGTATTTTGCAAGAACGCTGGACTTAAGCTTGTACAGCCTTCTTTGGATGTTTGCGCAGCGCATACTGCTGCGCTGGCATATCAACGATACGCTAGGACAAAGCCTGATCGATATTGTCGCTTCCGTTGCGCTGATGTTGCTGTTTGAACCGTTATTCCTGCACATTTTAGGAACCACGCCGGGGAAATGGGTATTCGGGCTGTCCATCCACGCACAGGACGGGGAAAAGCCCGGTTACAGTCTGGCGTTCTTGCGGACTCTGGAGGTCTGGCGGGGAGGCCTGGGTTTTGACATCCCCATCTATAACATTGTGCGCCTCTGCAAGAGCTATTCCCAATGCAAGCGCGGGGAACCCATGATATGGGACGAGGGGCTGGACTATCGGATGCAGGATACGAAAGGCTGGCGTATCGCCGCGTTTATCGGCGCGAGCCTGGTTTTTGTTGCGCTCACCGTGCTGATCATATTTGAAGAACAACTGCCGCCGCACCGCGGGAACATCACGCCTGCCCAATACGCTCAGAATGTGAACGACGCAAGGGAACGCCTCGGGTATCGGGATGGGTTGTATATGGTAGAAACAGGCGAGTGGGCGGAAAAAGAAAACACCGGCACCACAATATATTTCCGGGTTGTTGATCCGCCGAAACACGAACTGATTATAGAGAACGGCTTTGTGGCGGGGGTGCGGCTGCACGCATCCGTTGGCGGGGAGTGGCTTGATGGGTATTCGGATGACAAAACGCTTGTTATGCTTGCTTTTCTCGGGGCGCAGCCCGGCATGAGCGGCATCCGGCTTTCCACCGACACGGCGCTTAGACGGCAGTTCGATGATGAATTAGGTAGCTATTCGCTTGAAACCGCAAACGTCCGGGTTACCAACACAGTAGAAAGCAATGGGTATTTGGGCGGGAAAGGGTTTCTGCTGGCCGACGAAGCGCAGGAAGGGAAACGCTTTTACAACATGTCGTTTGAAATGGTCCGGCTGGATGCCGCCAATCCATAACAAAGCATAAAAGCCGCCGGAAATCCGGCGGCTAAAATATATGCAGTATTATTCCGCCTGCACGATGTTCAAAAGTACATCCACCATGCGGTCCATGGACTGCACGGGGATATATTCGAACCGGCCGTGGTAATTGTGCCCGCCTGTACTCAGGTTGGGGCAGGGGAGGCCCATAAAGGAAAGGCGTGCGCCGTCCGTGCCACCGCGTATGGCTACCACCTCGGGCGTAACGCCGGCGGCCTCCATGGCGCGTTGGGCCTTTTCAATCAGGAACATATGCGGCTCTATTTTTTCCTTCATGTTGTAGTAGCTGTCTTTTACTTCCGGCACAACGGTATTGGGACCGTATTTTTCGTTGAGATACGCCGCGATTTTCTCAAACCTTGCCTTCCTTGCCTCAAACTTTTCCCGGTCATGGTCGCGGATGAGGTAGTGCATCAGCGTGTGCTCCTCGTCGCCGCTCATACCATGCAAGTGGAAAAAGCCCTCGTACCCTTCCGTACAGGCCGGAATCTCATGCGGGGGCAGCATGGAATTGAACTCGATTGCAATCAGCAGCGCGCTTTTCATGCGGTTCTTCGAGTCGCCGGGGTGGATGTTTACGCCGTTAATATGCACCATTCCCGCCGCGGCATTGAAGTTTTCGTATTCTATTTCGCCAATCCTGCCGCCGTCCACCGTGTACGCAAACTCCGCGCCGAACTTTTTGACGTCAAAGTGGTCCGCGCCCCGGCCGATTTCCTCATCCGGCGTAAAGGCCACGGGAATTTTCCCGTGGGGGATGTTGCGCTTCTTCAGTTCTTCCACCGCGGTCAGGATTTCTGCAATTCCCGCTTTATCGTCAGCACCCAAAAGCGTGGTACCGTCCGTCACCACAAGGTCCTGACCGATGTAATTTTTGAGGTGTAAAAACTGTTTGGGGCGCATCACGATATTCTGTTCTGCGTTGAGCACGATATCCCCGCCGTCGTAATCAGAAACGATGCGCGGCTTCACATTTGTACCGCTCATGGAAGGGCTCGTATCCATATGGGCGACCAGACCGATCACTGGCAGATCCTTATTTACGGTGGCAGGCACAACGCCATACACATAGCCGAACTCATCCATGTGCACGTCCTCCATGCCCAGGCCTTTCATTTCCTCTACCAAGGCCATACCCAGAATTTTTTGCTTATCTGTGCTGGGGCAGGTGCTTTCGCTTGCGGATTCATCCGATGTGGTATCGTATCCGGCATATTTGATCAACCGTTCATATGCTCTCATGATTGGATCTCCTTTTATAGTAGGCTATTCTTTATTTTACGTTTTTTCAGGAAAATAACAAGGCTGAAACCGGGAAAGTATGCCAATGATTCTGTGGGCTGAGACATGGCTAAATGAGCCTCCCGCTGCTGAGGAGGGAGGTTATCAATAAAACATGGGAACGTAACACTTTTTTCTGCGACAACCCCGTCAAAAAAAACTTTATTCCCGCGCCGCGTCCAAAACCGCCCGCAGTGCCTCCTCTGTATTGCCACCGGTGCGCCATAAGGAAAACCGAGAAACGCCTTTTTCGGCCGCCGTCCGCATCCAGATGGCGAGTGTTTCGCCGTCCGCATACCACACGGTGTGCTGCGTTCCGTCTTCGGCCGTATAGGCAAATTGCAGCGCGCCGCTCTTTTCATCGCGCTCCGGCGCAACGCCGTGCGCTATGCCAAGCGCCGCAGCCTCCTGCTCAGTCAGTTGCGCCGCTTTCTCATTCAAGTCCCAGTCAAACCCACCGGTGGAGAACGCAAAGGAGCGGTTGCTCAAATCCCTGCTTTCATCCGCAAGCGCTTTGATAAACCGGATATCCGCCTTGGGTCCGGGTCCGCTGTGGGAGCCATAGAGGTTGTAGCACATCAGCACATAATTTGGTCCCTCCGGGTACTTTGCCTTGCCCAGAGCGGAGGGCTCCAGCACCACGCGGCACAATAGCCCCGCGTCCTGTGTTGCAGCATGCAGACGCCCGACAAACGCGGCGAATGGCTTCCAAAGCGTAGAGTTCTTTCGCATCGCTTCATAGTCAAGCTCGATGCCGTCGCATTCAAATTCCTTCGCAAGCGCGATCATCTCTTCAATATGCGCGTCCATGCGCGCTTCATCCGCAAACAGCCGCTCCAAGAGCGCAACATCCTTCAAGGAAAAGCTGCCGTCCTTTAATGCGATATCGTTGACGAACGTCAGGTAGATATCCTTTGTATCTGCGAACTGCTCCCGCATCATGGCAAGCAGTTCCGCCGTCTGGTCGGGTACATACAGCGTGTCGTCCGCGTGAAACAGCGTGGAAAACGCGCTGACGCTTTTTAGCCCCGGCGAGAGGAGAGAAAGTTCACTGCTTACCCGCTCCGTGTCCCAATATGCCGCCCATGCGGAAAGCGGCGGCTCTATTTCAACAGGTTCCTTCACAGGCGTGGCTGAAGCGGCCGCCGGGGAGGGAGTGGGCGTGTGCGTGGGCATGGGTGTGGCTTCCGCTGCCGCTTGCGGCGTGGCACAACCCCAAATCAGCATCATAAGGAGGATGCCGGTAAGCGATAAGGATATGATTTTGCTGCTGCGGCTTAACATAGGGCCCCCTTTAAAATACGTCGATAAACCAGTTGATAATGGCTGTGGAGATACGGTCCACTTCTGCAAAAAACGCCTCCCGTCCGCTCAGACGGTTGGAGTAGAGCGCCTGGCCGTGGGCGTCTTCAATGAGAACATCCTCAAACACGCCGTCGTATACGTCGTCATACAGGTTGCGCTGGCTGAAATTCCCGTGAGATACGGCAGCCTCCAGTTGTACTTTGCCATTACTGGAGACATTTACCATTTGGTCGGAAAGAACGGTTGTGTCGTTGACAGCCACACGGAGTGTATTCCCCTCCAATGTGAGGCGCAGCTTGTAGGAGCCGGGATCGTTGAGGTCCGTCTCGGGCCGGTAAGGTTCGGCTTCTTCAGGAACGGAAGACGGGCTGCTGCTAGTCAGCGCATCCTTACGTTTTTGTGCCTTTGCTTTGGCGGCGGCAGTAGCATCGCTTTGCAGTATGGCATTTTGCGCGGCAAGCAGGCTCCCGGCCTCATCTTCAGCCACGGTGCGCTCCGCCTCGCCTAAGGCTGTAAACAGGTCTATGGCGGCAAGCTCTTTTACAGCACCGCCGCTTTTTTCGCTAACTGTCAGGATTCTGTCCTGTATGCCCACATACACATAGGAGGAAAGGTCCTCCGTCGCCCTCAAGTAGACGCCCTGTGCGCCGTAGAGGTTGCCGTTTAGCGTGGCTTCCAGCTTGATATCTGTTGCGTTGATTTCGCCATGCACAATCCGGCCCGCACCGGAAGGCAGGGTGGTGAGAATCATGCGGTTTTTCTGGAATTCTGCGGCGCCCGCCTTGGTTTGCCATATCTTTGTCTGTTCCACGTCGCCGTGCACAAACGCCATGGGTTCTTTTGTGTCGTCCCACAGGCGCATCAGCAGGTGGTTGGTTTGCCAGTGCGCTTGCGGCTGCATACGCGTCAGGTCATAAACAGGCGTATCCAATGTGTTCAGGCTGTCACCTTCGCGGTTGAAGCAAAGGGTGAAGAGCTCTGAGATCTGCTTTGTGTTCTCCGCGCTTGCAAGCTTATGGGTGCCATAGCCTTCCTTGGAGTTCGCGTGCATCAGGCTGTATACCCGCGGAAGGTACTCAAGCTGCTCGGTGTAGATGTCTTGCATGGCGGCGTAATCCGCCCTGATGCGGGCCGCCATCTCTTCGTAGCTTTCCTGGGGGACGCCGTCCTCGTCGCGGATGAAATCCATCAGGTAATGGTCGTAATTCCGCCGGAGGTATTGGGAGAGCAGCGAAAACTGCACGCTGTCGATATGCCCCACATAATTGTCATACCGGTCGAACACGTTGATGTATTCCAACCGGTAGCCGTTTGTGCCAAGCTCCCAGTAGGTGCTCTTTTTTAAAGCCAAAAGATCATCTGCGTTTAAGAACTTGTTGTCCCGCTTTTCGAACTTGTCAGCGTAGGAAAACATCATGGCGCGGTAGTTGTACTGTTCCATCACTTCCTGCGCGAATATGGCAGTATCGCGGCGGCCATCCTCAAACATCAGGAACAGCGCCTTCTCTGGAAGCGGTTTTCCGGCCTTGTAATAGTCGATGATGTCTTGCTCGGTGATCGTAACATACCCAGAGGCTTTTAGCGCGGCAATGTGCGCGCGAAATCGTTCCAGGTTAATGAGCGTATCCGAGTTGGTGTAACGCTCTACGCCAAAGTAAGAAAGCGCTACAAAGCCAGGCTCCGCGGTAGTGCTCATGGCGACGGAGGCGGGCGGCTCGTAGGTGTTGGTCTGTATAAACGCTCGGACAAGCGCAAATGCGGCAAGCAGCAATATGGCACATTCGAACGCTGTTCGGATGCGTTTAACCCGGTTGTGTTTTTTAAAGTAGTCCGCTGGCTGCTTCATACGTTCAAATCCTTTTGGTGCTTGCTTTTTCGGGCGGCCATACTCTGCGCTTTCTTTTCCCTGCGCTGCTGCGCTTTGACGTCTGCGGGTGTCAGGCGCGTGCCCCAGGTGGACTTCCAGAATGTGAACCATGCGATGGGCATCTGCCACAGCAGTACGAATTCATAGTAGATGCAAAACAAAAACCCGTAGAACCAGATGGAGCTTTTTCGAAAAAACAGCTGCGCAAAGCTCATCATCAGGGACATCAGCAACAGGCCCATGAGAAATGTCAGCGGGAATATGCCATAGGCGATGGGCACATATATGAGGTTGTAAATGACCACCACGGGGGCAAGCACCGGCGTCAAGAGGCCGATATAAAAGAACAGGGACATAAAGGGTTCTTTTTTCCAGATAAACCTACCCGCGATTATGGATTCCCTCAGCCACGAGCGCTTCCAGCGCATTTGCTGCTTTAACAGGGCCTGGTGTGTGTTGGGCACGATGGTGGCGCAGATGGCGGTATCCTGGTAGGCTGTGCGGTGCTTTCGCAGCACAAAATTCGTAAGGCTTCTGTCGTCCCCGAACGTGGCGCGCTGGCCTAAAAACTTCTGACCCAGCCATTCATTCATATGCTCCATGACGATGGATTTGCGGTAGCACGCCAAGGGGCCCGAAAGGCAGGTGACTGCGTCAAAATACGATTCTGCCGCCTTCATGATGCGGAACGCGATATAATAGCGCACCGCCTGCATCTTGGTTACGCCGTTCGTGAATGTGTTAGCCACGTCAGTACGGCCGGAAACGCCGCCCACCTTGGGGTCCTGGAAAGGCTGCACAAGGTTGCGTATTGCGTCGTGCGCTAAAAAACTGTCCGAATCTACAAACACCAAAAGCTCATGCTTTGCATGTTTCGCGCCCAGCGCCAGCGCCTCGCGTTTGCCGCGGTTGGTTCTGGGTTCAACGTATTTGATGCGTTCGCTCGTTAAATATCGGGGGGCTTCCTGGTAAAGCGCGGCGAGCACTTTCAATATAACGGCCCTGGAGTTGTCCGTCGAACAATCGTTGACGACAATTACCTCCAGCTTATCCACCGGATAATTCTGGTCCACGCAACAGCGTATGGTACGCTCAATCCATTCCTCCTCGTTAAAGCACGGAATGATAATGCTGACCCCCGGCGTATAGGAAGGATCAACCGGCGTGGGGCGGTAGAGCGAACCGAACAGGTATCTCGAAAGCAAGAAGACCGCAGCCATGATACTGTACAGGTACAGGATCTTATTAAAACGGAAATAAATCAGGCTTTCCGTGCGCATCAGCAGGATAATCAGGGACACAAAAAGCAGCATAATGGCGGACGTCGTAAGCGCCGAGCGGTCTTTATAGCATTCCACATACTCTTCAAGCGGCTCTTTAAATTTCAGCCCGCAGCCGTACATGCCGTCCTTTTCCACGAGACGGACAAAATCCGCTTTCATTTTGACTTTGGACTCCATACCTTCGGGCAGCACACCGGGCGGTATCTGAAAACGCAGCACAATGGATGCGGCCGCTGTTAGCCGTTCGGCATCCGCATGGGAATGAAATTCAATTAATATGCCGCTATGGGAAATATCCACGCAGGTTCCCTTCAGGTGGGCGGAGTGGTTGCGGCTATCCCGAATGGTTGCGTATACGGGAAAGCGCCCCTCAAAGCGCAGGCCAGGCACATAGCCCGCCGTCGCTTTGTTGGATTTCTTTTCGGTACTCGAAGTGTCGAGTCGCCTGTCGCCGATGACCCGGATTCCCTCGGGATCCGGAACATGCACAAACAGGCGGCGGTCCGCCTTGGGCTTAATAAAAACATCCTGTTTTGGAGCGGCCTTTTTCAATATGGCTCTCCTTTATATTATAATTCGAATCGGAATGTAGGCACTCGGACATCCCTTTATTCCGGCTTGGGCAAATAATTGCTCAGTTTATCGAGCTTGTAACCCATGGCAGTGAGCTTTTCAATGATTGTGGGCAACGCGTCGGCGCTGCTGGAATTGTCCGTCAAATGCAGCACAACCATCTCCCCGCGTCCGGCGTTCTCTATGGTGTACTTGATCACTTCCTTGGCGGAACGCTCGTAATCCTGTGTGCTGATGTTGCTTAAGAGCGAATATTCCATGCCGCAGGCCAGCACGGCGTTGGTGGTGGGCGCGTCGTAAGTCAGCGTTGGCGGTCTGAAATATGGCTCCGGCGCACGGCCGATTGCCTCCGCCACCACCTGCTGGCATTTTACAACATCCTTCTGCAGCTCGTCCACCGTAAGGGTATTGATGACGGAATGTGTATATGTATGGTTACCCAGGTCGTGCCCGGCCTCCGAAATCGCCCGAGCAAGGTTGGGGTTGTTGATAACGCCCGCGCCCCTTAAAAAGAAGCTCGCTTTCACGCCGTATTTGTCAAGCGTATCCAGTATCCGTGTGATCTGTTTGTCCCCGCCCCAATCGTCAAATGTCAGGAACATCACCTTTTCTTTTACATTGATGCGGCTGAGGCTCCGGGCCCTGATCGAGGCGTTCGGGTCGTAGTCCTTGTTGATTTTCATGTTGTCCCAACCTTCGATTTCCCGGAGCGACTTCACTTCATATTGGTTGGCGTACAGCTGTGCAAGCGTCGCAAAGCCATAGCCGGTGTCGAATACGATGGCCGCAATACCCTCCACGATCTCGTCAAGGTCGCGATATTCGTCCATATGCAGCGCAATAATATCCCCGCGGTGAAAGCCCCTGGAGAAATAGGAGAGCACCCCTTCTGCGTCCTGCTCTTTTTGCATGGGCGGGTATTTGTTGTAGAGTATGGGCGTGAGCCCCACAGTCTGGCACGCCTTATTGAGGGACTCATCCACGTATCCGTACGGCGGGCGGTACAGAGTGGGCTTTTTGCCGGTCGCTTTTTCGATTGCGGCGATGCTGGTGAACAGGGACTTGCAGGCTCCCTCAAAGGAGGCCTTGTTCAGGCTGTTTTCAAAGAAGCCGCCGCTTTCCACATCATGTCCTGCTGCCGCGATGGACTTTATCAGCGCCTTTCGCGTCGCAGCGTCCTCGCCGGTGACAAAAAACGTCGCCTTTGCATCAAGCGCCGAAAGGGTGTTGAGAAGGCTCTGCACCTGTTCGTCGCTGCCCAGGGATTGGAATGTAAGGGAGACGGCTTTTTGTGTGGTGGCCGCGTTCTTGATAACGCTTACGGGGGTGAACTTGAGCGTGTCCGCAAAGGCAAAAGTCTTCTCTAATGTTTCGTCGGCTTTGTTTTGCAGGTCTTCCGGCTGCAAAAATGTGTAGCCTTCCTCGTTATATGCACCTAAGAGCCAGTCGAGCAGGAGCAGCGTGCGCGCATTTTGATCTTCCGGCAGTTCAATGCCTGGAGGCGTGGCAGGGGTGGAAGGTGCGGGATCGTTTGGCGCATCCGTCACTTCCTCGTCATTATGCGCATTTAGCTCCTCTTCGGTCAGTTGCCCTACCTTGAACGCGAGTATGGAGCCGTAATCAGTAAAGGCGGCAAACGTGCGTGCCTGGTCCAAAGAGGAAAAGCTCATATGGTTCAGATATGCCGTTGGGCGCAGGGCGTAAGTAAGCCCGCAGGCCTTCGCTGTGGCAAGCACTTCCGGCGTATAGTTTGTACCGCCCGTCGCAAACAGAACGGGTGCAACCTGATCGGAAACATCCGCAAGTATGCTTTGCGCGTGATAAAGCTTGCGCGCCGCGTCCTCAACCGGCATATTGGATAAATCCTCCCCGCCGCTTAGCACGTAGTTGCCAAGCTCGTGTCCGGCCGTGATTATTTCCTTTGCGATATCGGGCTGCTCCGCGACTGATATGCCGGGCAGAAAAAACGTAGCCTGTACGTCATACTTTTTTAAAAGTGAAAGCAGATCTTTCATGACGTCCTTTTCCGGAGCGCCAAAGAATACAAGAGATATGGATTTAGACAACGTGGGTACAGAACCCAATATGGTTGATCCTTCATCCGTAACGCCAGCCTGCGCGATGATATCCGCCAGCCTGTCTTCTTGTTCCGGCTGCGTTTCCACTTTGGTGCACGCAACAATGCCCGTAAGCAGCGTGCATACGAGTATCAGCGAAAGCCATCTCAATAACATACGATATCCCATACGGGTCACCATTCCTCTTAGAGCCGCCAGTAGCAAAAACCCTTTTCCTCCAGCGCATGCTTATTGAGCATGCTTTTGACGTCGATAATCACGCACTCGTTGCGGGGATGCCCGTTGAACATGGCGTCGATCTGCTCCACGCCTAAACGGCTGAATTCCTCATGCGCAACAGCGAACACCACGCAATCCATATCGCGAATATCGCTCACCGGTACGAGCGTTACGCTGCATTCGTTTTCAATTTCCGCCGCGTCAACCCGGGGGTCGCATACGACGGGGTCTATGCCATAGTCCCTCAGGTGAGCGATCATATCCATTACGCGGGAATTGCGCGCGTCCGCGCAGTTTTCCTTAAAGGCCACGCCCAACACACCGACTTTTGCCTTGCGCACCTGCTTGTTGGCAAGTACCAGCTTTTTGATGACGGTATCCGCCAAGAACTTGCCCATACCGTCGTTGACTTTGCGGCCGGAGAGTATGATCTGGCTGTGGTATCCAAGCCGCTCGGCCTCGTATACCAAATAGTACGGATCCACGCCGATGCAGTGGCCGCCCACCAGCCCGGGCGAGAATCCAAGCGCATTCCATTTCGTGTTCATGGCCTCGATCACTTCGACGGTATCGATTTCCATGCGCTCCAACACCATAGCAAGCTCGTTCATAAACGCAATGTTGATATCGCGCTGGCTGTTTTCAGCCACCTTTGCGGCTTCCGCTACTTTGATGGAGGACGCATGATGAACGCCCGCCTCGATAACGAGCTCATACACGCTTGCGATAAGTTGCAACGCCTGCGCGTCTACGCCGGCTACGATGCGTTTGGTGTTCTCAATGCGGTGCAGCTTGTCCCCGGGGTTCATGCGCTCCGGTGAATAGCCTGCCTTGAAATCAGGTCCGCATTTTAATCCGCTTTCCCGCTCCAATATGGGGATGCATATGTCTTCCGTAACGCCGGGGTATACGGTGGATTCGTACACAATTACGCTGCCGCGCTTTAATGAGCGCCCCACCGTCTCGCTTGCGCGGATAATGGGGCAAAGATCCGGCGATTTGTCCGGGTTGACGGGCGTAGGAACGGCTATGGCAAAGAATTTCGCCCGCTTTAAATCCTCCGTATCCGAAGTAAAGTGTATGGAAGAAGTGCGAATTGCGTCGTCGCCCAGCTCACGCGTGGGGTCCTTGCCCTGCCGGTACAGTGCGATTTTCTGCGCGCTGACGTCAAAGCCGATGACGGAAAGCTTTTTGGAGAATGCGTGCGCCAAAGGCAGGCCTACATACCCAAGCCCGATAACAGCCAGCTTTTCTTCATGACGGAGCAATTGTGATAGTAAATCCTGCATAAACACTCCCCAAATGTATACACTTTGCATGCCCGACCGGTTCGCGAACGATAGGCGGTATGCATAATATATCGTATAATCCCTGTTCATCATAACGGATTGCGGACTCTTCGTCATTGATATTTTTGTAGCAGACATGCATAAATAATGGATTTGTGCTCAAACCCCAAGGTGCATAAAGATTTACAAACCGGCAAAAGCATGGTATGATGCGCGCAGCAAGACGAGCCATAAGGCGTACATATAAGAGGAAACTATGAAAGCATGCATTCGCGTCAGAAGCCTTACGATCGGGGAAGGATTGCCTAAAATCATAGTCCCTGTTGCTGCGGAAACGAAGGAGGAGCTGCTCTTGCAGGCGGTTTCCCTCAAAAGCGAACCCGTGGACGCCGTGGAGTGGCGGGCGGATCAGTTTCGCGCGCTCAATGAACCCGCCGTACTGGGCACGTTAAAGGCGCTGCGCGAAGCAATAGGCGATCTGCCGTTATTGTTTACCATACGCACAAAAAACGAGGGCGGCGCGTTTGAAGCCGCACAAGAGGAGTATCTGCGCTTGAATCTTGCCGCCGCTGCAAGCGGGCTTGCGGACATAATTGATGTGGAGTTTGGTTCTGGAGACGCGGCGACCACGCAGCATATTCGGCACATTCAGGTGCATGGGGCCAGGGTGGTGGCTTCCAGCCATGATTTTTACAGGACCCCACCCAAGGAAGAACTCGTTGCCCGTCTATGCGCCATGCAGCGTTCTGGAGCGGATATCGTCAAGATCGCCGTCATGCCCAATACAGAGCAGGACGTACTGACATTGCTTCGTGCCTCCGAAGAATTCAACAGGCTTTATGCCAAACGTCCGTTCATTACAATATCAATGGGCGCTTTAGGCGCTGTGAGCCGCGTTTGCGGATTATTATCCGGCACGGATATGACATTTGGGGCGGCGGGCGTTATTTCCGCACCCGGCCAGCTTCCGGCAAAAACGCTTTGGGAGATGCTGAACAACCTGAACGAGCGCTCCTGAGCGGACCATTTCCTAAAGCATACAAGCCCTCGATTTTATGACGTCTGATTGGGGGAAACGCATGAATTATACGCGAAAGCTGTTTCAAACAAAGGACCCATATGATCTTTCCGGTACGGATACATTGTTTGTAGAATCCGTAAAAGAGAACGTGCGGCTGCACACGGGGCACTGCGCGGAATACCGCGCGTTATTGGAGCGGGAAGCTTTTGCGGTTGACGCGCTAAACTCCATAGACGATCTCTACCGCGTCCCGGTGCTGCCCACGCTGTTTTTAAAAGCGCATCCGCTGTTTTCCATGGAGGAAAAGTGGTTTTTAATCCGAGCCACATCCTCCGGTACATCCGGTATGAAAAGCCGAATCGGTATTGATGCACGAAGCCTTTCCTATGGCATCCGCATGCTGCTTAAACTTTTTTCTTACCATCATCTGCTTTCGTTGGCCCCTACCAATTATGTTTTGCTCGGATACGAGCCTTCCCCAACCATGGAAACTGGCGCGGTGAAGACGGCGCATGGCGTCACGTATTTTGCACCCGCCCTGCACAGGGAATACGCGCTCAAATACCGGGACGGCACATATACGCCCAACATCGAAGGGGTCTTACGCGCGCTGCACCGTTACCAAAAGCAAGGGCTTCCCGTACGTCTTGTGGGGTTCCCTTATTTTATGCTGGTTTTGACGAAGACGCTTGAGGAAACCGGCTGCCGCCTGAATTTGCCCCCGGGGAGCAAGGTATTACTTGGCGGCGGCTTCAAGCAGCAATTTGCAAAGCGCGTGGAAATGCGGGAGCTGGTTGAGCGTATCGGGGATACGCTGGGCATACCTGAAAGCGGCTGCAAGGAGTTTTTCAGCGCCGCCGAACACCCCGTAGCCTACTGCGGATGCGCACGTCACCACTTCCATGTGCCGGTGTACAGCCGGGTCATCATACGGGATGTCAGGACGCTGCTTCCGTTGCCATATGGGCAGCCGGGGCTATTGAGTTTTGTCACGCCCATCATGCAAAGCGTGCCGTTTGTCAGCGTCATGACGGACGATATCGCCGTGATGCATGAAGGAAAGACATGCGGCTGCGGCATTAAGGCGCCGTACTTTGAGTTGCTGGGACGTGCGAACGCGCAGGGCATCAAGACATGTGCTGCGGGCGCGGCGGAAGCGTTGGAGGCACATTCATGAATTTGCTGTTTGGAGAACGGATGGATCACGCGCAGAGCCTTGCTGTACTTGAGGGCTTGCAGGCGTCTATAACGCGCACGCTATCCCAATCGCGTCCGCTTGCGAAAACGGTCATACAAGCGTGCGGCGAGCTGCGCGCACAGATTGACCCGGAACGATACGTCCCCATGCTGGTTGAAACCGGGGTCTCCATATCAGCCGCGCGCGGGCAGCTTGCCGAAGCTGTGACCATGCTGGATCCGGATTATTTGCTGGCGCGTATGGAACGCGAGCTTGGGGAAAATCCTTTGGAGCAGGTTTCCTATCAGCCCATGGACCGGAAAGAGCTGGTGTGTGAGCAATGGCGGCCGCTAGGGGTGCTGTTCCACATTGCGGCGGGCAATGTGGAGGCCCTGCCTGCATTTACCGTAATCGAAGGACTTTTGACAGGCAACGTTAACATATTAAAACTCCCCGGCGGCGGGGACGCAGTGTCCATACTGCTGCTTGAAGAACTCATTCGCCTTGCGCCGGAATTAAAAGAATATATCTATGTGTTTGATTACCCGTCCGAGGAAACGGAACTGATGGAACGGCTGGCAGACGTTGCGGACGCAATCGTCGTCTGGGGGTCGGACGCCGCAATCACAGCGGTACGTCGCTTAGCGAAGCCCGGCGTCCGCCTGATCGAATGGGGGCACAAACTCAGCTTTGCTTATGTCACGCGGGCGGGCATGGAGGAAAAGCAGATGCTTGCGCTTGCAAGGCACATCGCTTTTACAAACCAGCTTCCGTGCAGCTCCTGCCAGGGGATTTATCTGGATACGGAGGATGGGGAGGAGGTGCAGCAATTCTGCAAGTCTTTCCTGGCTGTATTGGAGCAGGCAGCCAAGGATGAGCCGCAAGCGCTCGATACCGCCATGCAGGCGCACCTTACGCTCAGGCTACGCACCGAGGCACTGTTATCGACGTTCCATGGAGGCTGGCTATACGAGGGGACGCAGGCGAGTGTGCAGTACCGGCCGGACTTTTCGCTTGATACGTCGCTGCAGTTTCGGAATTGCTGGGTTCGGCGGCTGCCTCAGGGAAAGCTGGTCGAAAAGCTTCGCCCATACAGGGGATACCTGCAAACGGCGGGCCTTTTGTGCGGCAAGGAAGAACGGGACGAAATAGCCGAACTCCTCTTTCGCGCGGGGGTCGTCCGCGTGACGGAGCCAAACAATATGTCTGCCCCCTACTGCGGCGAAGCCCATGACGGGGTGTATGCGCTGCGGCGCTATATGAAACACGTATCTTTGGAATAGGACTGGCTACCTCCGCGCAACATGACCTCTTTACGCATAGTATGGAGTAACCGCGGAGGATAACATATGAGCTGGAAATCAAATACGACCCCGCTGGGAGGAGCAACATCCAGCCAGATCAAGCTTATGCACACCGTCCGCCGGTTTTGGCTGGACCAAGTGTTGTGGACGCGCGGAGTGCTATTTAGCACCGCATTTTCCCTGCCGGATAAGGAGGACGTAACGCGGCGGCTGTACCGAAATCCGGAAGACTTTTACACCATCTTCTCCGCTCTCTATGGCGAGCGCACGGCAGGGCAGCTCCAGGACCTGCAAAAGACGCAGCTCGATTGCGCCGTGGCCCTCATTGAAGCAGTTTGCGGCGAAAACTCTGCCGGGATGGCAGGGATAAGGCAGGATTGGTATGCAAACGCAGAAAGTCTTTCCATATTCCTGCAGAGCATCAACGAAGTCTGGACCGGCGCATTGTGGCAAGCGCTGCTTGAGGAACAGCTGGAGATGACAGAGGAGCAGGCGGTATTCGTGCTTTCCGGCAACAATGCCGAAGGGATCGCGCGTTTTGAAGGACTGCTGGAGCTTTCTGATACCATGGCGGATGAAATGGCAAGCGGTTTAATATGCCAATTCCGCCTGTAAGTCACATCTTCCCGGGACGGTGCGATACTTTCGCACCGTCCCGGATTTGCTTGCGAGAAAAATTGTCTTGCGACACTTTTCCGAGGATTACAGGAATAACCTGTGCCTACGGTGACGGCGACGGCTCGCAGGCCTAGTGTCCGAGGCGTCTTCCGCCGAGGACCGGTTGTCCCTGCAAGGAAAGGCTTGCGATGCAAGGCCTCCCGCCGCCACCGCGCATGTCGCTGGCGAGGGTTGTCCGTGGGCTGCGGCCCCGAACCCCAAGGGGTTTTTGACAGCCGTCCGGGCTGGCGGTTTCACGGGCCCGGATTTTATTTCCCGTTGCTTTCCCCCCAGAGGGAGAGTGCAATCTCCCGAACCTTATGGGTATCCGCCACATAGTAGCTGCGGCGGTCTATTGTCTTGCACCGGCCGGGCAGCGTCACAAACTCCACCTCATCCAGGTTGAGGTCACGCAATACGTCCGCAAGCGCAAGCATCTGGCCAATGCCGATGTTGGTATCCACATAGGAATTAAGCGCCGTCCAAAGCCGGGGTATGGCCTGTATCGGGTTCATGGATTTGACACGGGAAGCGAACGCGCGGATGAATGCCTGCTGTCGCTTGACACGCGCGATGTCGCTGCCGCCTGTAATGCCATGGCGCATGCGCACAAAGCTTTGCGCTTCATCTCCCTTGAGCAGTACGGTATCGCCTTTTTCGCCAAAGCCCGGCATATCATAGGGGAGCGTTACGGGAACGCCGTCTACGGCGTCCGCAAACTTCGCTATGCCGTCCATATCGATGCTCGCGTAATAATGCAGCCGAAAATTACCCTCGAGCCCGTCAAAGAGCAGCTTTTCAAGCGAGTAAATCAAATTCTCGTGCCCGTATTCTTCCGGCCCGCCTCCAAAATTGAAAGCGGAATTGATTTTATTGTACTGCGTGCTCACGACTCTTCCGTGATCATCCAAGCGGCGAATAAACGCACGCGTATCGCGGGGGATGCTCAATACCGTGCAGGATGGGACGTCAAGATCAATTACAAGTATCGCAATGGTATCGCTGCGGTACCCTCGGCCCTTCTTTTCGCGTTGCTCGTTGCTATCGATGCCCATCAATACGATGTTGATCGTATCCTCGCCCATAAGGCGAATCGGATCGGCGGATTGCTCGGACTGTGCGGATGCTACGCCTACTGTTTCGGGCATGACGGCAGAGCCGGGTTCGGCTTGTGCGAGCGGCGTTTCTGCCACACGAGGCGCTGGCGTTTGGAAGGCGGAGATCGGGTCGCGTATGGCGGCGCGCAGTTGTTCGAGCAACCCTGCTCCAATGAAAAGGACAAGGGTAAAGCTCAGAAAAAAAATTATATGGCGGCGCTTGCGCCGGTCATTGACTGATTTCATGCAATCGGCACCTCCGGAGTATTGTTTTTAGGTTGATCCAACCCGAAACAACACTAGTTTGTGTTCATTGCATGAAAAACATGTTCCGCATACCCGGACACATACATGAATACACATAAAAAAAATGGTTTCATAAGCACCGTATGCCAATACACACGGTATGGACAGCGCCTGTTAAAGTGCTCCATGCGTGGTCCGCCATGTGCCGGATGTGGGCGAGCTTAAGACGCGTTCCATCACTGATGCAAATTGTAACGGGGAAGAATGCGGGGGAAGTACGCGAAACAGCCGGGCATTCATGCGGCGGCAACCGCTGCCGCTTCTTCGATTGGCTGTGGCGCTTAAGCGGAAAGGCGTAGGGGAGTGTATGGAGGCAAACCGGGAAAACAACCGCGTGATTATTTCGGGCTTTGTTCAGGAAGAACCCTGCTTCAGCCATTGCCTGTATGGGGAGGCGTTCTATACGTTTCCGCTGGTGGTGCCGCGCCTTTCAGGTACGGAGGACGTGCTTCCGGTAACGGCTGGTGAACGTTTGCTGCATATGCTTCCCGAAACCGGGCAGCCGCTGCAGGTGACGGGGCAGTTGCGCTCCTACAACATGCAGTGCGAAGGCAGTCACAGGCTTGTGCTTACGGTGTTCGCGCGGAGCGTGCTGGAAAAGCCGGAGGAAGCGCCGTTTATCAATGAAATAATCCTCACCGGGTTTATCTGCAAGCCGCCCGTTTACCGTACCACGCCGTTTTCCCGCGAGATTGCGGATATTCTATTGGCGGTTAACCGCCCATACCACAAATCGGATTACCTGCCTGTCATCGCCTGGGGAAGAAACGCACGGTATGTCAGCGCGTTGAGCGTGGGCGACAGGCTCTGCGTGACCGGGCGCGTGCAAAGCCGCGCCTACCAAAAAGCCATGCCCGACGGTTCCATGGTGACCCGTATCACCTACGAAGTGAGCGCGGCGACGGTGGAATGCGAAAAAGAACAATAAAAGAACAATAAAAGAACCTTGCAACAGACTAAAAAGCAAGCTTTTTTGAAGCTTGCTTCTTTTTTATTCGTTTGCCGCCGCGTCAAAGCTTGGTGCTGGAATGCCCGCTCTGTCCGAACGTTTCAACAGCACCATGCCGAGTGCGCCTATGAGCATCACACCCGCCACAACCAACCATATATAAGGGAAGCCGACGGCTAAAAGCGTCGCGCCCATTATGCCGGGCCCTAAGGCGGAACCCAGGTCATGGACGATGAACATCATGGAATTCACTCTGCCGATGTACATCTGCGGCGTGCGGTGCGCCACGTAGGTGCTCTTATTGATGGAAATCAATATCTCACCCACAGTCAGCAATATGACGCTCAGCAGGAAATGGAGAAACGTCTGCGCCGCCGTAAATGCCAGGAAGGACGCAAAATAGAAAAATCCTCCCATGTATACGGTCTTGAGTGGGTGCATCTTCTGCGTCATGGTGGTCAGCGATGGCGTCAGTACGATACAGGTGATGGCATTGGCGCTTACCAGGGCGCTGTACAGCTTTGCGCCTTCGGTCGCGTATTGATCCACCATCTGAAGCGGCAGCAGGTAGTTCCACTGCACATAGCAGAAATTGTACACCAGGAATCCAAGCGCAAACAACAGCAGTACCGGGTTGCGGTACAGGAAGGACAATGCAGATTTGCCTCCCGCGGCGGGCAGGGCTTCCGCTTCCCCACATTGCGGCTCTACCGGCTGCCTGGATGGGCGCACCCACAACAATATGAGCCCCACGGAAAGCAGCGTGGTCAATCCATCCAAAAAGAACAGCAGGTTCAGGTTTTTGTAAAACAGCAGCCCGCTCACGAGCGGCCCCACGGCAAACCCGAGGTTAACGCCGAGATATGTAAGCGAAAACGCGTTCTTCAGCTTTTCCTTGGGCGTCACGGCGGTCACGATGCAATTAAACGCGGGGAAGGCGATTGCATACAGGTTGGAGGCAACCACCAGCAGCACGGCCACCAGCATTGACGTCTTTAAAAACCCGCACACAAGGTAAACAAGCGCGCCAAGGCTGTTAAATATGACGATCGTCTTTTTGCCGCCGATTTTATCAGACAGCTTTCCACCCAGTATAATAAAGGGCGCCTGCGTGAGCATGGAGATGGTGGCGAATATTCCGGCGTCCGCTTTTGAAAGGCCGATCTTTTCCGTGAGGATCAGGGTCATCAGCGGAACGATAAAGCTGCCCATGCGGCTGATGACATTGGAAAGAAACAGGGCATACATATCCCTGGGCAGGCCTTTATAGACCGCGAGGTGTTGTTTAATATTCAAGCGATGATACGCTCCATCTTTAATAAATGTTGGCTTGGCGCAAAGGCAGAAAAAAGCTGCCCGTGGACCCGACATGTTACGTCGCCCCGGACAGCCTTTGTTCATCAAAAAAATGAATAAGCGGCTATTCCTCTACGCGGATGATACTCTCCACGCATTGCGTCGTGTCCATGCCTTCGATTTCTTTAAGCGCGTCCTGCACGCCGAGTTCACGCGCCTTGTGGGTCACGAACGTGATCCAGGCGATCTTCCCGTCGCCTTCTTTTTGCGGTTCGGCAAGCTGCAGAACGGATTTTAGGGAAACGCCATGATTGGCGAAAGCGCCCGCGATGGCGCTCAGCACGCCGGGTTTATCCAGCACCCGGGTACGGATGCAATATATGCTTTCCCAATCCTTTACAAGGTGCGTGTCCGCGTCCATATCCGGAATATTGCGGAAGGAGTTGTAGCGGTGCCTGTTTTCGTGGTGGGAGGCGTATATCATATCCCCCACGACGGCGGATGCGGTGGGCATCTGGCCCGCGCCGCGCCCGTAGAGCATTATGTCGCCCACTGCGTTGCCGGTGATGAACACGGCATTAAAGGAACCGCGGATAGCTGCGAGCGGGTGGGTCTTGGGAAGCATGGTTGGGTGCACGCGTACTTCCACATTATTGCCGGTCGCTTTTTTGCCGATGGCAAGAAGTTTGATCTCATAGCCAAGCTGGCGAGCCGTATCAAAATCCGCCTTGGTCAGCTTGGTAATACCCTCGCGGTGTATGGAATCGATGGGCATATGCGTATGGAAGCAGAGCGAGGAGAGTATGGAAAGCTTATACGTCGCGTCGTAGCCTTCCACATCCGCGATGGGGTTTGCCTCGGCGTAGCCTCTGGACTGCGCTTCCTTTAATACCTCGTCAAACTCGCGTCCCTGCTCGCTCATGCGGGTAAGGATGAAGTTCGTGGTGCCGTTGATGATACCCATGACGCTCGTGATGTTGTTGCCCTGCAGCGAGTCCGTGATGGTGCGCAGCAGCGGGATGCCGCCGCCAACGGTCGCCTCTATATAGAGGCCAGCGCCGGTTTTCTTTGCGGCTTCTTCAAAGGCGTACCAATGTTTGCTGATGACCTCCTTGTTGGAGGTGACCACCGTCTTGCCCGCGTTGAGCGCCCCTAGTATAAACGTACGTGCGGGTTCCACGCCGCCCATGCACTCCACCACGATGGAGATGGAGGGGTCGTTTAGAATATTGTCCAATGACGTAGTGAACGTCTCACGCGGGGCTAGAGCAAGATTGGGCTCGTGCGCGAAATCCTTGATGAGCACGTGCTTCACCTGAAAATCGATCTCCTCGCGGTGGATGATATCCGCGTGGTTTTCCTTTAAAAGCTTGTATACGCCTGAACCTACGACGCCAAATCCCAATATCGCAACGTTGACCTGTTTCATACTATCCTCTCCGTACTCTTAAACTTATAAATCCGCTGAACCGGTCAGCGGTTCATTTCATAGATCATGGCAAGACCCTGCAGTGTCAGTGTAGGATTTAACACATCGATGCAGTCCGTCTCAGGCGTAATGAGTTCCCCCATGCCGCCTGTGCCGATTACCTTGGCGTCCTGCCCAAGCTCCTGCCGCGCTTTTCTTACCAGGTATTCCACAAGGCCCACATATCCGTATAAGATACCCGCCTGCAGGCAGTGCTCCGTGTTGGTGCCGATCACCTGCTTGGGCTTTATAAATTCCACCTTAGGGAGCATGGCCGTACTTTCGATCAAAGCCGTGGTGCTCACCTTGAAGCCCGGGCAAATCATGCCGCCCAAAAACCGCTGCCCGGCGATGACGTTGAACGTCGTCGCAGTGCCGAAATCAATCGTGATGCAGTTGCCGCCATAAAGCCTGTTGGCTGCAACCGCGTTGCAGATACGGTCAGACCCCAGCTTCTGTGGCGAATCGTATTCGTAATACAGGTCCGTCCGGAGCCCTGCATGTACCTGCAGCGGTTCGATGCCGGGAAAGTAGATGTTGAACATATGGTCGATTGTATAATTAAAGGAAGGGACGACAGAAGAAACGATAATGCCGTCAACGGCCTTTGTACTTAACCCCAGATGCGAAAAAAACGAACTCATCTGCACGCCATATTCGTCTGCAGTGCGCCTGCGGTCCATGGCGACGCGCCAGGAATGCATAAGCTTTAGGCCTTCGAACAAGGCGATTTTGATGTTGGTATTGCCAATGTCAAGAGCAAGCAGCATAAGAGTCTCACTTTACGAGTTTATTGAGCGCAAGCACTGTGGGTGTGGCGATAATGGCGGCGGCAACCGCCTCGGTGGTACCCGCTATTATGCCCGTCCCGCCGATTATGGTAAGAACCGGGGTGGAGTCAAGCCCGGAGAGCGCGTAAAACAGCAACATCAGGCCCAGGTAAAACACCGTGTTGGTCAACGACCCTGCAACCGCTGCGGGAACCACGCTGAGCGTGTTCCGCTTTTTGCGGTTCATAAAGCGGTAGACAAGATGCGTCGTTACCGGCACGAGTAACCGTGGAACATAGCACATCAATATGGCAAACACCGGGTTCTTCCCCAAGAGCGCGCCTGCGAGTAAGCTGGGCGGGACCATGGAAAGCCCAAGTAAGCTCAGCAGACTCGCTGTGCCAAAGAAAAATCCGAACAACAGGCCGGATTTTAACCCTAAAACCAGCGTGCCCACAATGGTGGGGATGCAAAGTACCGTTACGTTGATAAACCCTAACGGGATAAGCCCCCACGGGGTAAGTCCCAAAAAGAATATCAGGCCGATAAACAGCGCGTACATGACCAGCTTTTTGGTAGAAAGCTTTTGCATACTCGTGACCTCTTCCCGGGATACTTTGTGCTATTATAGCAGCTTTGTTGAAAAGGCACAATCAAAGCCGCAATTATTTTGCCTGCTGGCCACTCGCCGGGTATTTTTAACACAAGTGTCATTTACGCTTGGTGTCGCTTCATGTTACAATACATTAGAACGAATATACGAATGAGGCGAAGGCATTGGTGGTATTGGGCATCGACCCGGGATACGCCATATTGGGATACGGCGTGGTGGAAACGAAGGGGACGGCGCTTCGCGCCATCGATTGCGGGGTAATTGAAACGTCCGCAGACATGCCCTTTCCCGAACGGTTGGAACGGCTGTATCTTGGGACGCGCCAGCTTGTTGAAACATTCAGGCCGGATCAAGTCGCGTTTGAAGAGTTGTTTTTCAGCCGCAACGTGACCACCGCCATACAGGTGGGCGCTGGGCGCGGCGTGGCGTTGTTGGCCGCCCAGCAGAGCGGGCTGCCGCTCTACGAGTATACGCCCATGCAGATCAAGCTTGCGGTTACAGGCAACGGCCATGCGGACAAAAAGCAGGTGCAGCACATGGTGCGCGCGCTGCTTTCGCTCAAAGCGGTTCCCAAGCCGGATGACGCAGCGGACGCGCTTGCTGTGGCCATCTGCCATGCAAACACTATGGGGCCAGCGGCGCAGGAGTTCCGCATCAAGTAGCAACGCGCCGTATGGGCGAAGGAGGAAGCATGTACGCACATATCCGGGGCGAGGTCGTGGAACTTGCGGCGGACCGCGCTGTCATAGAAGCCGCAGGAGTGGGGTATGAGCTGTTTTGCAGCGCTAAGACGCTAAGCGGCCTGAAACAAGGCGAAAGGGTCAAGCTCGTTACGCACCTGCACCTGGCTGAGGACATTATGGCGCTCTACGGCTTTGAGGACGATGTGGAGCGGGCCATGTTTAGAAGACTCTTGGGAGTAACAAGGGTGGGCCCCAAGCTGGCCCTTTCCATATTATCTGTGCTGACGCCAGCGGATGTGGCGGCCGCAATTGTAACGGATAACGCGGCGGCGTTTTCCCGTGTGCCGGGCATGGGCAAAAAGACTGCGCAGCGCGTGCTTCTGGAATTAAAAGAAAAAGTAGGCGTGGAGGAGATGACGGGCGCGGGCCTGCCCGAAAGTGCCGCGCAGGCTTCCGATATCCGAGCCGAGGCCGTGGCGGCCTTGATGGGCCTGGGGTACGACGGCGCTTCCGCTTCCCGTGCGGTGGCGGCGGTCACTGAAACAGAAAGCATTGAAGAAATGATTACGCAGGCATTAAGAAGGCTTGCGAAAAATTAAAAAATACCGAAATAGAGACTATGCGGCATGCCGCCGGAGGGAATAAAAGTGGAAGACCGCCTGCTTTCCTCTTCGCTTCGCGAAGAGGATATGCAAACCGAATACAGCCTGCGCCCGAGGTTTTTAAACGAATACATCGGGCAGCAGGAAGTCAAGGAACACATGCGCATCTATATCAAGGCCGCGCGGGACAGAGGGGAACCCCTGGATCATGCGCTCCTGTACGGTCCGCCGGGCCTGGGTAAGACGACGCTTGCGGCAATCATCGCAAACGAGATGGGCGGCAATCTTCGGGTAACCTCCGGCCCCGCAATCTCCCACGCGGGGGACTTGGCGGCGCTTTTAACGAACCTCTCTGCGGGGGACGTGCTGTTTATTGACGAGATCCACCGCCTCAACGCCACGGTGGAGGAGGTGCTCTACCCGGCTATGGAGGACTTCGCGCTGGACATTATCATTGGAAAAGGCCCCAGCGCAAGAAGCATAAGGATCGATCTACCCCGGTTTACGTTGGTAGGAGCCACCACGCGCATGGGCATGCTGACCTCGCCGCTTCGAGACCGCTTTGGCATCAAGGAGCAGCTGCTGCTCTACCGCACGGAGGATCTGTGCGATATTATTTCGCGCAGCGCGCGCATACTCAACATTGAAGTGGATGACGAAGGCGCAATCGAGATCGCTTCAAGGGCACGCGGCACACCGCGAATTGCAAACCGCCTGTTAAAGCGCGTGCGGGATTTCGCGCAGGTGCGGGGAGACGGCATTGTCACGCTAGATATGGCGCAGCAGGGGCTGAACATGCTTGGCATTGACGGGCTTGGCTTAGACCCGGTGGACAGGCGCATGCTCGATACCATGATCGATAAATTCGGTGGCAGGCCCGTGGGCTTGGATACCATTGCTGCCGCCACCGGCGAAGACGCCGGCACAATAGAGGATGTCTACGAACCCTACCTTATTCAGCTTGGCTTTCTTGCACGCACGCCGCGCGGCAGGGTGGTGCTGCCCTCCGCCTACGCGCATATGGGATACAAGCTGCCCCCGTGCGATTCGAATGCGGCCGTTCAGGCGCGCATGGAACTATAACGCGGTGAAAAAGAGTTGTATATGAAAAACGGAGGGTGTACGGATGAACAGAAAGCGTGAACTGGAGCAGCAGGTAACCGATCTGCAGGCGCAGGTGCAGGAGCTTACAAAGCAGCTGGACGGATACCGCGCGCAGGAACGCGCCATTGTACAGGCGCTCACCGACGCGCAGACCAGCGCCGGAAAGCGTGTGCTCGAAGGCGAGGCCCAGGCGAAAAAGATCGTGGACGAAGCGAACGCCTACAAAGCCCGGGCGGAAGCTGACGCGGACGCGCTGGTACAGGAAGCCACAGAAAAAGCCGCCAATATAGTGGAAGCGGCGCAGGCCGAATCCGCCCGCAGGCTTAGGCAGACGGAAGCCTCGGTAGAGGACTTCGAAGCGCGGCTGAACGCGCTCAACGCCTCACTTTTAAATACCGCGCGCCAGGCGAAAGAACAGGCGGAGTCGTTTGCCCGTTCCATGGAAGCGCTCACCGGCGATACGCCCGAGATTTTACAGGAAGGCCGCGGCCTTTCCGCCCTGATACAAACCCAAACGGGGAAACTGCCCGATTCGTATCAAACCCCGCAGGAGCTGATGCACGGCATTTACCAGCTTCAGGGAAGAGATATACCGGCTGCGGCGGAGAACGAGCCAAAGGCGGAACCCACAGAACCCGCGTTCCCCGAGGAGCCCACCCCTGTGGAGGAACAGCCCGAAGAGAAGGCTGCGGACGAGTCGGAAGAGCGCATCTGGACGGTGGAGGAAGTCATGGCGAAAAGCGGCGCATTCTCTTCCAAGGAAAAGGATGAGGAGACCGAGGAAGTGGATCTGGATAGTTTGTTGGACGAAATCATCCGCGAATAGCGCGACAGGACCGCTTCACTCGGTTCCGGTCGTGAAATAAGCATCTGCGGCGGCAGGGAAGCCACAAAGACAATGTTGAAGGAGCAGTCAGAACGGGATGGCAAAGAACAGCGAACAGGAATTTGTCAAACACATTGCGCGGCGGGACGAAGACTTCCCGCAATGGTATACCGACGTGGTTTTAAAGACCGATATGGTGGATTACTCTGACGTCAAGGGCTGCATGGTCATTAAGCCCTACGGCTACGGCGTATGGGAGCTTATTCAGCAGCAGATGGACGCGCGGTTTAAAGAGACCGGGCATGTCAACGCGTATTTCCCGCTGCTGATACCGGAGAGCCTGCTCAACAAAGAAAAAGAGCATGTGGAAGGCTTTGCGCCCGAGGTGGCCTGGGTCACTCACGCCGGTGGCGAAAAACTTGCGGAGCGCCTGTTCGTGCGCCCCACCAGCGAAACCATAATCGGCTCCATGTATGCAAGGTGGATTCAATCCTACCGTGACCTGCCGGTGCTGATGAACCAGTGGTGCAACGTGGTCCGCTGGGAAAAAAGCACGCGCCCGTTCCTTCGCACCAGCGAATTCCTCTGGCAGGAGGGGCATACCGCCCACGCCACGTTTGAAGAGGCGCAGGAAGAGACCATGCGCATGCTTATGGTCTACCGCGAGTTCGCGGAAAACGTGCTCGCCATCCCCGTGGTAATTGGCCGCAAAAGCGAAAAGGAAAAATTCGCGGGCGCCTACGCCACATACACCATGGAGGCCATGATGCAGGACGGCAAAGCCTTGCAGATGGGCACCTCCCATAACCTGTCAGATCATTTTGCCAAGGGCTACGACATTACCTACCTCAGCAAGGAAGGCAAGCTTGAATACTGCTTCACCACCTCCTGGGGCACCTCCACCCGCATGATCGGCGGGCTCATCATGGTGCACGGAGACGACAGGGGCCTTGTGTTGCCCCCGCGCGTTGCGCCGATACAGGCCGTGATACTCCCTATCGCGCAGCATAAGCCGGGCGTTCTTGAAAAGGCGGAGGAAATTACGAAGACCCTCAAAGCCGCGGGCATCCGTGTAAAGCTTGACGATAGCGAACAGTCCGCGGGCTGGAAATTCAACCAGTGGGAAATGAAGGGTGTGCCGCTGCGTATTGAGATCGGCCCCAAGGATATTGAGAACAATCAAGTCGTCATTGTACGCCGCGACGAACTGAACAAGCAAATTGTCTCAATCGACGGATTGGCGAAGTCTGTTGCGGGAATGCTTGACGATGTACACAACGGGTTATATAGAAAAGCACTGGACATGCGTCAAAGCAGGACTGTGGATGCCACCACGTTTGAAGCGCTTCGCGAAGGCGTGAAAACCGGCTTTGTGCGCGCCATGTGGTGCGGAGAGACCGCCTGCGAACTCGAAATCAAGGAAAAAGCGGGCGGCGCCACCACGCGCTGCATGCCGTTTGAGCAGGAAGAGCTTTCCGACGTGTGCGTGCACTGCGGTAAAAAGGCGCATGCGCTGACGTATTTTGCGAGAGCCTATTGAGATAGATCGGTAAGGGGGTAAGCCAATGAGAAGGCCGGACAATAAAACGCTGATTCTGGCGGGTATTCTGCTTGTTGTAGTCGTTCTTTTAACCTGCTTGCTGCGGTTCGATATCCATCATCAGGGGAAGCTTTCAGGGTATTGGACGCTGGGCGACGTGGGCGTCTACATCGCCGTGGCACTTCTTCCCGGCCCTTGGGCGGCGTTAGCCGCAGGCGTGGGCTCCGCGCTTGCGGATGTTTTTGTGGGGCAAGCCATTTATGCGCCTGCAAGCCTGATCATCAAAGCCGCTATGGCACTCGCGTTTTCTTCCCGCCTCAGGCGTGGGCATACGCTGCTTGATATCGTAAAATCCGTAGCGGTGGCCGGCGGTATCATGATCGGCGGGTATTTCTTCTACGATCTCATTATCCGCGGGGATTACGTACTTGCCGCAATCGCCCTGCCATTCAACATTCTGCAATTAATCGGCTCCGGCCTGATCGCGGTACCCGTATTATTTTTGATGGGCGGGAAAAACTACCGCCAAGGGGGCGGATTTGGCTCCCGGGACGATTTTTATACGCAATCAAAAAGGCAGTTGAAATAACATGAAATTGACGGTGCTTGGCCGGTACGGGCCATTTCCCGCGCCGGGCGGCGCTTGCTCTTCCTATTTGCTCGAAGCGCCCGCCGTACCCGGCAAAAACGGCCCGCACGACAAAACAGTGAAGCTGGTGATCGACCTTGGAAGCGGAGGGCTATCGAGGCTGCTTTCCATCTGCCCTCTAAGTGAGATTGACGCGATATTGCTTTCGCACCTGCACAGCGATCATATGTCGGATATGCTGGTGCTGCGTTATGCCTTGCAGATGCTGCCCAAAAAGGGCGTCAACGTACCAACGCCTCTGCATGTGATTGCCCCGGGCACGCCGGAGATCGAATTTCGGATGTTATCCTCCGCGGGCACGTTCGATATGGTCAAGATGGAGGATGGCATGAAGCTCCGGTTCGGCGCGCTTTCCGTTACGCTGCACCATATGCTCCACCCGGTCCCCTCCTACGCCATGGATATTTTAGAGGAGGAGCCGCCAAGGCCTCCCGCCTACGGCGAGGATATTCCGCTCAAGCGTCTGGTTTATACCGGGGATACCTGCTACAACGAAAAGCTGATACCGCTGTGCCGCAACGCGACGGCGTTGCTGGCGGATACGGGCCTCCTCGCAAAGGAAAAGACGACGGAATTCGTTCCGCACCTTACCGCGCGTGAGGCCGGGGAGATCGCAAGAAAGGCGGGCGTGGGGCGGCTTCTATGCACCCACCTGTGGGGCGGGGGCGGAATCATTGAGGACCTTGTGCTGCGGGAGGCCCAGGAAGTGTTTCCGGCTGTGGAGGTCGTGCAGGAAATGATGACTTACGAAATCTAATTATAAGGCACATCAGGCCACCCGTTTAGCGGGTGGCTTTTTTGCTGCGTACTTCATCTATCCTATACGTTATATGTTATACTATGTACTCAAGCCAATATGAGCCAATATGTGATCCCTAATATTTAGTAAGGCTGGTTGCTGAAAATGAAACCACTCCGTTCTCCTTGGTCAAAAAGGCTGGTAAAGATATTGAAATGGATGGGCGTTTGTCTTTCCGCAATTCTGGTATTTGCTTTTTCAGCCGTGCTCGTTGCTCGCGCGGCTAAGGCTGCGCAGACAAATATAAACACGGAAAATGGCATACAGGAAAGCGGTTATGTCGAGCTGAACGGAATCCGCCAATTCGTACAGATCAGGGGGGAACATCAGGGAAACCCTGTTATTCTGATGCTGCATGGCGGACCTGGAAGTCCCGTTACGTTCCTCTCCTCCTATTTTCAGCGGGCCCTGGAAAAAGATTTTACGCTGGTAAACTTTGATCAGCGCGGTTCGGGCAGAACGTATTACGCAAATGAGGAGGTTAAACTGTCTACTCAGGAGATTCTGAGTGACATTGACTCGCTTGTGGATTATTTGCTGGGACGGTTCGGGCAGGAAAAGGTCATTGTACTCGGCCATTCCTGGGGAACAGTTTTAGGAAGTATATATGTCAAGGAACATCCCGAAAAGGTTACGGCATATATCGGCGTGGGCCAGTGCGTCAGCAACATGGAAGGGGATACAGTTGCGGCAGAAGAAGCAATCCGGCGCGCGAAGGAGAACGGGGACGAGCGGACGGCAGGAAAAATATCGGAGCTGCTTGATCAATATTCCGGCTCTACAGATATTGCAAAGAAGTTTATCCTGACAATGGAGATTCGCCAGATCGGCGCGTCCTACTTCCATTATGAAGATGAAAGCTCCATACCAGAGACATTATGGCTGGGGCTGAGTTCGCCGGATATGTCTTTTGTTGATATGAGGTGGTTTTTGAAAATGAGCGGCCCATTTGAAAAGTTTCTTGCTTTGGAAGAGCCGCTTTTGGAGGATTGCCTGACATTCAATCTCGAAGAACTCGGCAGCCGATACGCCGTTCCGGTCTATTATATTTCGGGCGAACACGACTGGATTACGCCCACGGATTTGGTAAAGGAGTTTTATCAAACGCTGGAAGCTCCTGATAAGGAAATGGTAGTTCTCCCTAACGCCGGGCACAGCCCGTTTTTGGATGATCCGGAAATGTTCTGTGCGGCGGTAAAGGATGCACTGCAGAAGTGAAACTGATTGTCTGGAAGAGAAAAGGATACCGTACTGGTATCCTTTTTGTTTCTCTGATGTTAAAAGCATTCTGGAATTCAAAAAAAATCCGCTTTACTTTTTAAAATTGAAGTAATACAATAATAGTAATGATTATCAATATCGGAGGCGTTATGAACAAACGGTTCAGCACACAGAAAAAGCTGGTAGAGGAAGCGTTAGAAACGCTGGATCACCCAACTGCGCCCGAAGTTTACGACTGGATCAGGCAGAGTTTTCCCCAAATCAGCTTGGGTACGGTCTACCGCAACCTCAACGATATGGCGCTGGCTGGGCGTATCATGCGGCTTTCCTTTTCTGGCAAGCCGGACCGGTTCGATCATAACGCCAATGAGCACTTTCATATGATCTGCTCAGACTGCAACCAGATGTTCGATGCAGCGGATTGCATTCCGCATTCCATCATAAATGAAATGGACGAAATGCTGCTGCACGTGGCGGGGTTTGAGGTAAGCGCGCATGAACTGATTTTTCATGGTAGATGTAGCGCCTGCAGGAATGCTGTAAAAAGCAGGATAACAGGACAATAATAATTACGGAGGAAAAAAAACAATGTCGCTCATTGGAAAAGAAATTCGGGATTTTACGGTAAAGGCGTTCGTCAACGGCGAATTCAAGGACGTATCCAAAGATGACCTCTTAGGCAAGTGGTCCGTATTCGTGTTCTACCCGGCGGATTTTACATTCATCTGCCCCACGGAATTGGGAGATCTTGCGGACAATTACGAGGAATTCAAAAAGATCGGCTGCGAAGTGTATTCCGTTTCTACGGATACGCATTTCGTACATAAGGCCTGGCATGACGCGTCGGATACCATCAAGAAAATTCAATTCCCCATGCTTGCCGATCCTACCGCCGCGCTCGCGGAAGACTTTGAAGTTTATATAGAAGCAGAAGGTCTTGCTCTGCGCGGCAGTTTCGTGGTAGACCCCAAGGGCAAAATTGTCGCCTATGAGGTCAATGCCAACAACATCGGCCGCGAGGCGTCGGAGCTTTTAAGAAAGGTACAGGCGGCCCAGTTTGTAGCAGCCTATGGGGATCAAGTTTGCCCCGCAAAATGGCGTCCGGGTGCGAAGACCCTCAAACCCGGCATTGATCTTGTTGGGAAGCTGTAATCAAAAACGCAACGCTTACATGGGACTTTAAACGAGCCAATATAAAAGTTAAGCCCCTTTTATACATGACGCAGGCGCAATCGCCTGCGTCTGTTTTTTGCAGGTTTTCCAGTTTTCACATTTCATGAGTCAGCGAGGCTTCGCGCATACTACGTAAGCGGAGGTATGTATATGGACTGGGTAACTTACATTTTTATACAAATCGTGATAATAGGCGGGATCGCCTTCTTTGTATATTTGCGCAACAAGCGGCGTCAGCTGCCGCAGGCGACTATGATAAAACCCAAACAAAACGTACAGGAACTCCAGCGTCTTGCGCGTTTGCGCGCGAGGCGGCTGAACGTACCGCTTTCTGAAATGACGCGCCCTATGAGGTTTGAGGAAATCGTCGGGCAGGAGGAAGGTATACGCGCGCTCAAGGCGGCGCTGTGCGGGCCCAACCCGCAGCATGTGCTGCTTTACGGCCCTCCGGGCGTGGGCAAGACCTGCGCTGCACGGCTTGTGCTAGAGGAAGCGAAAAAACGACCAGATTCGCCATTCAACGCCGAATCCGCATTTGTAGAGCTGGACGCGACATGCGTGCGGTTTGACGAGCGCGCCATCGCGGACCCGTTGATTGGCTCCGTACACGACCCCATATACCAGGGCGCGGGCACATTGGGCGCGCAGGGCGTGCCCCAGCCCAAACCGGGCGCGGTCACACGTGCGCATTGCGGCATACTCTTTTTGGATGAAATCGGGGAACTTCACCCCATGCAGATGAATAAACTCTTAAAGGTGCTTGAAGATCGCTATGTGCGCTTTGACAGCGCCTATTACTCCCCGGACAACGCGAGCATTCCCCAACACATTCATGATATTTTTCAGCACGGGCTTCCGGCGGATTTTAGGTTGGTTGGCGCCACAACAAGAAGGCCGGAGGAACTGCCGCCCGCGTTAAGATCCCGCTGCCTGGAGCTGTTCTTTAAACCGCTGGGGCAAAAGGAACTTGAGCAGGTTGCAAAGGGCGCTGCGGAGCGGGCGGGCTACGCCATTGAAAAGGAGGCGGTCTACCAGGCCGCGCTTTACGCCCAGAGCGGGCGCGACGCCGTGAATATCGTGCAGCTTTCCTGCGGGCTTGCGCACGATGAAAACCGTCTGTCCGTTCTTCGGGAGGATGTGGAATGGGTGGCGCGTACCTGCAACTATACCCCTCGCATGGAATGCCGCATGCCGAAGGTACCCCGCGTTGGAGCGGCGAACGCGCTGGCAGTGGCAGGGGCGGGGCAGGGGATGGTGCTAGAAATTGAGTGCGCCGTAGCTCCTGCTGCCGGCGGGCGCGGATCGCTGACGCTAAACGGCATTGTTGAGGAAGAAGAACTCAATTTCAGGGACAGACGCCTAAAGAGAAAAAGCACGGCGCGCGGCTCGGTGGAAAACGTGGTGAGCGCGCTTTCGCGCTTTGCGAATATGGACCAGACCAAGATTGATATCCAGTTCAATATCCCGGGCGGGATTCCGGTAGACGGTCCCAGCGCGGGTGTGGCGCTTTTTATCGCGCTCTTAAGCGCGTATACGGGGAAAGCCGCATGCCATACGCTCGCATCCACGGGTGAGGTCACAATCTCCGGCGATATTCGGCCGGTGGGGGGCGTAAGGGAAAAAATCATGGCCGCGGAATCCGCGGGCGCCACGCAGGTGCTAATTCCTCTTTCAAACTGGGAAGATAGCTTTGCGGAGTTTCAGGTGGAAGTCATCACGGTGGAGTCTGTGCGCGAGGCCGTGTCCTATGCGTTTCCGGACCCGGCAAACAAGCCGCAGATCACCCGCGAAAGCGTGCGCGCCGTAAACAAGGAGCAGCTTTCCGCCGCCGGGTGCCCATCAAATCCGGAACATGCGACTGCCTCCGTGCAGGAGGCTTTGTAAGGTTTCCCTTTGCTTGTCATTCCCATGGGTACCCGTTATAATGTGTACACGAGGTGAATGCATATGTTACAAACACTACCTGTGATCCCGCTGCGCGGCATGGTCGTATTGCCCGGCGAGGTGGTACACTGCGACGCGGGACGGAAAAAGACGCTCTCCGCGATACAGGCCGCCGCTTCCGGCGACGGCATTGCGCTGTTCGTGGCACAGAAGGACGCGCAGGAAAATGACCCGGAACCGGGTGATCTGGAAGCTATCGGTACGATCGCCCGCATCAAGCAGGTCTTCCGCATCCAGGGAGACGGCATCCATATGTTGCTGACGGGGATCTCCCGTGCAGATATCAGGGCCTTTACATCCGAAGAACCGTATTTTGAGGCGAGCGTGCAGGAAAAGCAGGATATTCCGGGCAGGCCGGAGGCTGTGGAGGCATTAAGGCGCCGCGTGCACGAAAGCTTTGAAGAATACACCAAGCTCAATACAAAACTGACTTCCAGCCAGAAAAGCGCCATGGAGGCCATACTGGAAGCCGGGGAATACGCCGATTCCATAGCAGCACTCATACTCACAGAAGCGACGCAGCGCCAAAGAATATTGGAAGAGGCCAATGTGGAAAATAGGCTCATGCTGCTGGCAAGACTTCTTTCTAAGGAACTTGAGGTGTTGCGCCTTGACGCGGAGATCAGCGGCAAGCTGCATGAGGAAATAGAAAAAAGCCAGAAGGAACATTACCTGCGTGAAAAGCTCCGGGTGATTCGCCGAGAGCTTGGGGACGACGGCGCGGGAGAGCTGGACGATTACCGCACCCGTATGGAAGCAAAAGAGTATCCGACCATAGTGACAGAACGGCTGAAAAAAGAAATCGGCCGGTTAGAAAGCCTGCCTGCAGGCTCGCACGAAGCGCCGATGACGCGCAACTATATTGAACTGTTATTGGACCTCCCATGGACGGAACAGACGACGGATCATCTTGATTTGGCTCACGCCCGCAAGGTGCTGGATCTGAACCATTACGGCATGGGGAAGGTCAAGGATCGGATTGTGGAATTCTTAGCCGTGCAAAAGCTCACCGGAAAGCCCAACGGGCAAATACTCTGCTTTGTAGGCCCGCCGGGGGTTGGTAAGACCTCCATCGTCGCCTCCATCGCGGAGGCCATGGGCCGCAAATTTGTTCGGATGAGCTTGGGTGGCATACGCGACGAAGCGGAAATACGCGGCCACAGGCGCACCTATATCGGCGCGCTGCCCGGCAGGATCATATCCGCCATGCGGCAGGCGGGCGCTGTTAACCCCGTGCTGCTGTTCGACGAAATCGACAAGCTCGCCTCGGACTACAGGGGGGACCCGGCTTCAGCGATGCTTGAGGTATTGGACGGCGCGCAGAATTTCGCGTTCCGGGACCATTTTCTGGAGTTGCCGTATGACCTCTCAAAGGCAATGCTTCTAACTACCGCCAACGACGAGCACAGCATTCCGAAACCGCTGCTTGACCGCATGGAAGTCATACACGTGGAAAGCTATCTGGCGGAAGAAAAGCTGGAGATCGCAAAGCGGCACCTTCTGCCCCGCCAGCTTGAAGCGCACGGCATGAAAAAAACACACCTTCGCATGACGGACGGACAGATTGCCGCAATCATCAGCGGCTACACGCGGGAAGCGGGCGTAAGGGAACTTGAACGTATGCTGGGCGCTGTCTGCCGCAAGGCGGCCTGTCAGATTGCAAACGGGCAAAAGCGCGTCAGCATCAACGCGCAGAAACTTCAGGAGTATCTGGGACGCCCACGCTACCGCGAGGATGAAAGCAGGGATCAAAACGAAATCGGCGTGGTGACTGGCCTTGCATGGACACCGGTGGGCGGTGAAACGCTCAGCATAGAAGCCGCCGTTACCCCGGGGACGGGCATAGTGCAGTTGACGGGGCAATTGGGCGAGGTGATGCAGGAATCGGGGCGTGCCGCCATGACCTATGTGCGCGCACACGCACAGGACTGGGGGCTGGATCCGGAACAGCTTTTAAAACTGGACGTACATCTGCACGTACCCCAGGGGGCGGTTCCCAAGGACGGGCCGAGCGCGGGCGTCGCAATGGCGACGGCGATTTTAAGCGCGCTTACGAAAATCCCCGCCCGCGCGGACATCGCCATGACCGGGGAAATTACGCTGCGCGGGCGCGTGCTTCCCATAGGCGGCGTGCGGGAGAAATCGCTTGCGGCGCTGCGCGCTGGCATTACACGCGTGCTTTTGCCCCAGGGCAACCGGAAGGATATCGAGGATATTCCTGAGAGCGCGAAAAAGGCATTGGATTTCGTGTTTGTGGAAACGCTGGATATGGTGTTCCGCCACGCGCTTGAGGAAAAGAAAAAGGCTCCCGGCACGGACCGGGGAGAGCCGTTCTTTAAGGGCGCGGCGGAGTGGAATAATCAGACGGGGGTGCTGTCATGAGCGAAGAGCGGTTTCTTATCAAACAGGCGGAATTCGTTACAAGCGCAGCGGGCGCAAACGGGTATCCTGAAAAGCGTGTGGCGGAGATCGCCGTTGTGGGAAAATCCAACGTGGGGAAATCCTCGCTCATTAACTCGCTTTGCAACAATTATAAGCTCGCCAAGACATCCCAAAGTCCGGGGAAGACGCGCCTCATCAATTTCTTTTTGATCAACCGTGAGTTTTACCTGGTGGATCTGCCGGGTTACGGGTTTGCAAAAGCGCCCAAGGAGCAGCGGGAGGCTTGGGGCGCTTTAATGGAGGGTTACCTTTCCTCGGGTCGGGTGACGCATCTGTTCCTGCTTATAGATATCCGCCACGCGCCGACCGCGGAGGACAGGCAGATGTATGAATGGATGATCTATTATGGCGTGCCGTTTACGCTGGTGGCCACTAAGGCGGATAAACTTGCGCGTTCCAAAAGGCAACAGGCTGCAAACGCCGCGGCGAAGCTTTTAGGCGCGCCGCCCGCTGCCATTCCCTATTCTTCCGAGGACACTTCCGGCCGTGATGCATTGCTTTTTCGTATGGGGCAGGTGCTTGCGGACGCGCAAGGGGCATATGTATCATAAATATTTTACTTTTCAGGGGGGTAATCGCTTGACACAGCGGGTCGCCTTTCGCATAATAGGATAGGGTTTGACTCAGTGGATTGCGCGGGTAAAAGGCCGCGCATCGTCTATTGTAGCCAAACGTGTAAACCGGAATGGAGGATTGTAAGCATGGGCCTGCACAAATGCCCTAGATGCGAATTGAACTATATTCGTGACGACGAAAAATACTGTGCCGTCTGCCGCCGCCAAATCAAGGGCGAATCGGATGAAAACGAGGATATGCAGAACATCTGCATCGAATGCGGAGAAAATCCCGCTCTGGCCGGGCAGGAAATCTGCGGGTATTGCCTGAGCGAGCGCAGAAGGCGTGAAAAGATGGAAAACCTGATGGAGCAGCCCACGCCCATCGCGATGGATATGAACCAGCTGGACGAAATTGACGTCCCGCTTTCAGCCGATATTCCCAGCGAGGACCTGAAGGAAATGCACAAGGAATTCGGCGAAGACGATGCCGAGGACGATGTGGCTCTGCCCCTTGATCTGGATGAGGATGGAGACGAAGAAGAGGATGAGGCTTGATCAACCCCTCTTCTAACGCCATGGTCGGATATTGAGCGCCCCCGATGCGCTTTTCCACCTGTAAAGGAGAAGAAAGGCATATGAAGGTGTTTGCAATCGGGGATTTGCACTTGTCCGGCGCGGTTGATAAACCGATGGACATATTCGGCCCGGCTTGGGAGAACCACGCACAGCGCATCGCGGAAAACTGGCGTTCTATTGTAGGGGACGACGACTTGGTGCTGCTGCCCGGGGATTTCAGCTGGGCCATGCATTTAAAGGACGCCCTCGTCGATATGGCGTTTCTTTCAGAACTACCCGGTACAAAGGTCTTGATACGCGGCAACCACGATTATTGGTGGAACTCCGTCACACAGGTGCGTGCGTCGCTACCCACAAAAATGCATGTGCTGCAGAACGACTGCGTGTCCTATGGGGGCGTCCATATCGCGGGGACGCGGGGGTGGACCTGCCCGGGCAGCATGAATTTCCTTCCCGAGGATCAAAAGATATACGACCGCGAGGTTCTGCGCTTGGGGATGTCCTTGTCCGGCCTGCCCAGGAACGGACTGCGCATCGCTATGCTGCATTATCCGCCCTTTAATGAAAACCGTGCGCCCTCGGGATTTTCGCAGGCGCTTGAGCGCGCGAACATACAGCTTGCCATATACGGGCACCTGCACGGCAGGAGCTGCCGCAGCGGGTTTGAAGGCGTACGGAACGGTGTCGAATACATGCTTGTTTCTGCCGACCACATTGGCTTTGCGCCCAAACTTTTGCTGGAAATATAACCTGAATCAGATGCCATGGCTTTGACCTACTGTACTGTCGGAAAAGCCTTGATCTCCTAAAGCAAATCGACCTTATTTTTACGTAAAATTGCATCATATGACGAACCGACGCGCCTCCTGACATACCGTTGGAGGCGCGTCTTTTTTTTCGTGCGCATTCGATACGGGGTAAAAGTGGTGAAAAAGTGAGAAATCCGCATGAAATGGCATAAAAAATCCATAAAAATGGTGGCAAGTGTATTGAAGTGGTGCTATAATTACGATAATACTATAGAGGA
>JAEYSE010000037.1 GCA_023435025.1 Bacillota bacterium | reverse complement strand
AGACGAAGAAACTGTTCCATGTGTGCCGCAAACGGGGCATACCTATTTTTACTTTTGTAAACAAGTTGGACCGCGTATGCAAGAACCCGTTCGACCTCATTGATGAACTTGAGAAAACCCTTGGCATCCACTCCTACCCGGTAACCTGGCCTGTAGGTATCGATGGCGTGTTTAAAGGGGTGTATAACAGAGCGCTTAAGCGGCTCGAACTGTTTGAGAGCGATGGTGACCACGGCATCAAAGTTACCGTATCACAAGTAATGGAACTATATGATCCAGAGCTAAAAGCGCTAATTGGAAGCGAAGCTTACAATTCGCTCTGCGAGGATATCTCTTTGCTTGACGAGGCGGGAGAGGAATACGATATCGCCAAAGTGCTTTCAGGCAAAGTCACACCTGTCTTTTTTGGCAGTGCAATGAGCAACTTTGGCGTGCAGCAGTTTCTGGAGGATTTCATACAGATGGCTCCGGCACCTGGACACAGGAATACCAGCACACGTGTTTTAGCACCGTATGACAATGAATTTTCTGGTTTTGTATTCAAAATACAGGCGAATATTGATCCGAAACATCGGGACCGGTTAGCGTTTGTCCGCATATGCTCCGGCCAGTATGAAAAGGGTATGCAAGTCTATAACACACGCATGCAAAAAAATATTCGACTTGCGCAGCCCCAACAATTCCTGGCGCAGGACCGAGCGGTTGTGGAAGAAGCGTATGCCGGAGATATTGTTGGGCTGTTTGATTCGGGTGAGTTCCGTATCGGGGACACCCTATGCTCGGAAAGGAACCCTTTCCGCTTTGATCCTATTCCGATGTTTCCTGCAGAGCATTTTGCCTATGTTTCCGCAATGGACGCAGGAAAACGCAAGCAGTTTATGAAAGGGATCAATCAATTGCAAACCGAGGGCGCAATACAGGTATTTCGCAATTCCGAATTCAGCGGTGAAAGGTGCATCGTCGGCGTCGCAGGTGCGCTTCAATTGGAAGTGCTTTCTTATCGTATGCTTGGGGAGTATAACGCTGAAATCAGAATAGAACAGTTAAGTTATCAGCACGCCCGATGGATTGTTCCCGAAGATGCTAGCCTTGAGCTGCCCGTACTTGAGGGGGACATATTGCGGGTCATAGACCGCTTTGACCGACCGGTCATGCTCTTTAGAAGTGATTGGTTATTACAACGTATTATGAATAAAAATCCGAATGTAGAATTTGCAGATATTGCACCATTGGAACATGGATCTATTGCAGATTAAAGCCCTGTGCCCCCGCAGGTAACGCATCGTAACCTGCGGGGTTTCCTAATGAGTATTGTAATGTGCTCGTTAGACGTAATCGGAAGTTCACTTCGTAGCCTTCAAAGCCTTTTTTATTATAACTGCCGGAAAACTCTTTCCGGTCAAATTCAATTAACTTCCTTCTATCGGAGGTCTATCCGTTCGCAGGTAACAGTATCGAAGACCGCAAACGGTTTCGTGCCATTCCTTTCATATAGCAGGATGCGATGGGTTGTCTCATCGAACTCCCAAGTGAGGCAGTCTGCCAAGGCAGCAAAAGCAGTGTCTTCGCAGGCAGGAGCGCGAATGCACCAGTCGTCGATGCCGGTGGTGATGGGCTGGACGACGCCAGATTGCAGGCGTCGCGTGTCATCCATGCCAAAGTACCACAGGCCGGCTCCCAATGTTTGAGCACTTTCAAATGTGGGGTCCATGTGGTACCAAACACCGTTCAGGCTGACCAAGGTCCATGCATGAGCGGCTTCGTCTGTCATAAAGGCGCCACCGGATAACGCGTCGATACCCACCTGCAGCAGCAGATATCGGTAAACGCTCTCATAACTCTGGCAGATGCCCACACCGTCCATCAGCGCGTGGTAGGGTGTCACGTCGTCGCCATCGAGATAGTTAATATTTTGGGCAGTCCAACGGTACAGTGCCAGCGCCCGCTCACATTCGTTGTACCGGGCCTTGATTTCGGCGCGGACCACTGACTCCACCCGCTGTTCAAATGCCAGCACGCGGGCCGTGTGATCATCCTGATCATAGACGAACTGAAGAGTGACTGCGGTCCCTTTTTTGTCCACCGCATAATCTTGCAGCAGCACGCTCAACGGAAACTCGGCATACAGGCAGGATAGCGACGGTATCACCGATTCCTCGGGCAGCGTGACTACCTCCTGGCACTGAAGCACCGCGTCCACCAGCAGCCGATAATCCTGCAACTTATCTCCTAGATACGTCTTGGAGTCCGATGGTAGTGCATAGGGGTCAAAGCTCCATTGCAGAACCGGTTCCTGTATCGGTGTTCTGGTGGGCGTTGGGGTAGAGGTCAAGGTCGGCGAAGGCGTAGGGGTGCTTGTGAGTGCAGGCGTACTCTGGGCCGACGACGAAGGCTTTGCGGGCAAGGCATTCGTGCAGCCCGCCAAGCTCAGTAGCAGGACCAGACTCGCCAGCGTGGCAGAAAGTTTCTTTCTCATTCGTCGATGTCTCCGATCAGCAACACAGTGCATAAGCATAGAAAGCGAACACGGCCGCGACGATGGCCGACACAAACCAGATGAACCTCTTTTTCGGACGATCCCCAAGGCAACTCCAGCGCAACCTAGACGGTGAATGTGAGGTATAAGCCGGAAATCATAAGCCTGAATAGGCGCTTGAGGTAAACATAAATGCGAAGTTCGAAGAACCGCACGGGTTATGGATGATCAGTATGCCGAAAGAGAAAAATATCTTCAGCTCTTCGGAGCTGGTGCCTTTACAACGATTAGTTCCAGAGTGTCTGGATGAAGGTTTTTGACATTCATCTTGGTACGGTGCGGAATTTTCAATAAGGTGCCCGAACTATATTCATGAATCTCCTGCTCATCCAGCCCAATTGAGAGCGTACCCCTTATAACGGTCATATAAACGTTTGAATTGGAAAAGTGTTCTGGCAGGCCATCATTTTGATTAAACACCATATGCAGATAATGAACATTTTCATCAAACATGACCTTATCTATTGCTTTGTCATTGCCTTTAGCTAATTCAAAAATTTGCTCTACCATGCCATTAACCTCCCAATACGTTTAATTATGAAAGCCATCAGGCTCTTTATCTGATTTTACTACATAGTTTCCCTCTTAAGCCGTTGCAATTGCAACAAACGGGATGTTTAAAAATTCCTCGTTGAGCTAGTTTGGGGAAAATTTAAGAGTACATGTGGTATGGAGGTCTCGACTCATAGACCTAATCGGAGAATGGGGCTCAGTGAAGTGTGGGATGGGTGTTAGATTATACATAATCGTAGTTCACTTCCAAGTCTTTTTCATCATAACTGCCATAGAATTATTTCCGGGGCAATTCAATGTAACTCCTTGGATTGTGGTAAAGCTACGATATTGATGTGTTGTATGATTTGCATGTGCTAAATGGCTTGGTATATGCTTGTTCCCCTTCCCTACATATTCAGATTGTTAAGTCAATTATGTGGCATTGGCAGTTTTTTAGCGGCTCTCTTCTCCATCTTTCCCGTATCGGTGCAAAAGAGCTTAAGCGCAGCCAAAAACGTCCATATTTGTAGCGTCCCGATATTGAGCCGTTCCACTAACCCGAAGTAAGGCAGCTTTTGTGCGTAGAATACAGCTGTCGTTCCGCCGAAGATAAAAATCATAATTCCTGTTATGATAGAATAGATGCCAAACCCTTTAAAACCTTCCAGTTTTCGGAATCCTGCGCCAATGAGAATGGGGGCCAGGATGGTAAGCGGTATTATTAAAAAAGTCACTGCCAGATGCATTGTACCCGTAAAAGTAGGCACAGCGCCGGGCAGGTCTTCCGGAAAGAACTGATACGAGAAAGATACTATCTGCATAATAAGAAACAGCAGCATCCCTCCCTGCGAAACCTTCGGTGCAAATTTTCTCATGTATAGGTATGCAAAGAGGCCAAATAGGATGGCTTGTACCGCATAAAACCACAGAATTGTTCCGAGCAGCTCGCGATCGGGTGCGCCGCTCGCCGTCAGGTTGCTGATGGGCTGCATAAGATGGCTATACCC